>CALCCV010000218.1 GCA_937900305.1 uncultured Pseudobdellovibrionaceae bacterium
CATGGCCGCGACAATTTTTCCATCATTTTCGATGGCCACTAACTCAAAGCCATCGCTGTCGTGAGCGTCTTGATAGATGGACAAGAAATCTTCAAATTTGAGATTCGGCCGCAGCTCTTTGACGATCGGAAAACATCTTTCTAAGTCAGCCGCAGTTTTAATAAAAATGGTATTCACGCTTAGGCTCCGGGAATGGGTAGACACTCCATAATTTCAACTCCGTCCCCTGGGAATATTGTGAAGTGAGGATGCTTCAAAAACAACTTTGCCGCGGCGTCGTGAGATTCTGCTTGAACAACAGTGAAGGCCGCCATTTGATTTCGAATATCTTGGATGCCGTCCGTTTCGGCCCTCTTCGTCTTGCCGAGAGGCGCGCCCGTCTCAACAATTGAATTCTTGTTCTTCGCAACCCATTCGCCCCATGCTTTCATGCCCTCCGCTTCCATTTTTTTTCGAGAGCTTTCGTCAAGAGCATTCCATCTTTTTGCAGACGGACTATCTGGTGAGCCTGTGTAAACCGCTAAAAATTTTTTCATGATCCCTCCTGATTCACAATCAAAACCTTCGTTATCGGCCCGAAACCGCTTTTTCGAGTTCAGCAATATTTAATTTCTTCATTTCTAACATCGCCGTTATGCCACAAGCACATGCTGATTTTTTGCATATAGCCTCCTTGATGATTAAAATCGTAAAATACCATTTAGTATGTTGTCAGCAAAAATCTAAGCTGATAGCGTATCCTGCAACCATGGATATTGTATGACGACAAAAAATCCTCCAACCAAATCTGCCACTAGGACCCGGAATTTACAGCGTTCTCGTCAAGAAATTCTAGACGCAGCTTTTATTGAAGTTTTTAAAAATGGATTTCAAGGAGTTAGCGTTGACGAAATCATCAAAAAAACAGATCTGACAAAAGGTGCTTTTTATCATCAATTTCCTACTAAGATGGATTTGGGTTATGCATTAGTTGAAGAGGTCATTACTCCAATGATTTTGGACCGGTGGATTTTGCCCCTTGAAAACTTCAAAAATCCCCTTGAAGGCATACTCGTGCAGCTTCAAAAGAATATTGGGGAGGTTGAGATCGATCAGCTTAAGCTCGGATGTCCACTCAATAACTTAGTTCAAGAAATGGCTCCGGTCGACAAGGGTTTTAAAAAAAAGCTCGAAACCGCACTCGAGTTGTGGATTGATAAAATTGAATGGCACCTCAAGCGAGGCAAAAAAGCTGGTTATCTGTCTGACGACGTCAGTCCTCGAGACGCGGCGAACTTCATCGTGATGGCTCACGAGGGATTCTATGGGATGGTGAAGGGGTTGAGTGATCCTTCGCTCGTGAAGTCTCTATTCAAATCGATAAAAATTTATTTCAAATCAATTTCGAACTAAGGGAGCTGTTCTATGAGAGAGTACCGGCCGCTTGAAGCCGACTTTACCAAAAATGGAGTTCCGGGTCGGCACACCACTTCGTCTTCTTGTTCATTTTGAACAACTGGATCAATCCAAAAGCAGTTGGCACCAGTTGCCTGAATTGAAAAAATATCGGTCCGCATGGCAAAGCCACCTTGTCGAGACGTGCTCAAATAGGCCTTTTCAACGACGGTTTCGTTCGCGACATACTGTGCCCGTGCCCTGGATGGAAGATTAGCACCTCGGCTCAAAATCCCCGAATAAGGAACCAGCTTTTCCAATCCCGAATTCATCACCTCGACCCACGCCCGCAATTCTGGACGATTGAGCGCGCTGGCTGAATCGGCTCTACGGAGTTCCCTGTTAATGATTTTGTATCCACCTCGCGCATACCAGTTGATCGCCAAGTGCTCGGCCATCGACATTCCACAAACTAAACGTCGCTCACGTGTCTGTCGGGTTAAAAAACTTCCCGGCATTGCCAAAATTTCAGATTCCAGTTGAGTCACTACCTTTTGTGGATTTGTATCCTTTGTCAGATCTCGATTGGTTCCATTCGAACTATTTCTTTTCAGCAAATCGATGCGTTTGTTTTTTAGGTTCTCTAGGGCTGATTTGAATTCAAGAATTTTATTTTGTTTTTCTATCACACGCGCAGTGAGTGCCGCTTGCTCAGTTTGAAGGTCGTCCAAGACGTTGGCAAATTCTGGCCAACGAAAGACACTGTTGTCTTTGCGAGCTCGAGCCTGTTCGAGCGCTTGAATGGTTTGAATCAAATGCTCTTTGCGAGTACCCGAGGTGATTTTATTGGTCACCGCCTGTTGACGCTTTTTTTCGGCAGCTTCCCTTTCTGCAAGACTGAGATTTCCCGACAGCAACTTTTCTTGGTACCCCTTGCTACCATCAGCCATTAAGTAGTTCGACTCCATAGTGCCAAGCTCTTTGGTGAGAGGAAACAATCCCATTTCAAAAATTTTATCACCATCACAATCAGCAATTTGAATGGTTCCACAAGCGACGAGATTGTTTTTAGCCAGAAGGTCTGATTTCAGAGATTCCAGATGATTTTGGGCCTCATCCAGATTTTCGCTGGCCTCGTTCAATTCCACGTCCAGGTTTTCCAGTTGCATGGTCGGACTGCCTTCGGTGTGGGCGTCTTTGAAATACCGAAGGAACAAAGCCTCTCGATTTGGTTGCGCGATTTTTTCATCTGTCGCAGCAATTTGTTTTCCCAAGCTTTGACCACTCTGCAAGAGATTCACGGTGTCAGAAGGACAAGGCTCTCTCTTATCTTGGTTTGCGCATGCCACGGATTCCATCTCGGCCATCGCGCCTTGGCTGGCAGAAAAAAAAATTAAAATCACCGTCACCCAATTGCTCATGCATTTAGCTTAATGGGTCTGGACACCAAACTTAAGACTCCAGGATGCAATTCGGTCTTTCATCTAGCAGAGGACTCAAGCACCCATGCACAGAGATTGTCAGACCTGCGTTCCCAACTTATGATCCTGGCATACACCGAACTTTATGGGCACTTCACGTTTTGATTTTTGCCTTGGTGCTGTCACCTCACATGTTCGTCATTGATCCAAAGGCTCAGTTGCGTACGCGGGCGGAATTGATGACAACGATTCTCCAGATCAAAAAGTGATTGCAACTTCAAAGAATTTTGTCGCGGCGGCTCTTGATGCAGGAATGGCTGGGAATAAGATCGAAGTTAGGTCTGCACGCGCCTATGGCTGCGGAGTCAAATACGAGTGAGATTCTAATAAAACAAACTAGGGGAGACGGTTTTATGACAACTCGAAAATCAGCTAAAGAGTTTCCACAGGAGCTGTGGAATTCGTTCGATCGTTACGTTCATGGTGACATCGACCGACGAAGTTTTTTGGATCAAGCCTCCAAATTCGCCATCGCCGGCCTGACGATAGATGCGCTTTGGGAGATCGTTCGACCCAACTACGCCTGGGCCATTCAGGTTCCCAAAGATGATCAGCGAATCAAAGTTGAAGAGGTGACCGTTGCGTCTCCAAAAGGAAACGGATCCATTAAAGGACATCTGGCAAAACCTGCTGTTGGAAAAATTTTTCCTGTCGTTTTAGTTGTTCATGAAAACCGTGGGCTCAATCCGTACATTCAAGACGTTGCCCGCCGGTTAGCGGTCGAAGGTTTCATGGCGCTGGCGCCGGATGGATTGACAAGCGTTGGTGGCTACCCCGGAGATGATGAGAAAGGCGGCGAGTTGTTCAAAAACGTCGATCGAACTAAAATGACAGAAGACTTTGCTTCGGCCGCTCGCTGGCTGAAGGCGCGACCTGAATCGAATGGCAAGTTAGGTGTCGTTGGATTTTGTTTCGGCGGTGCCATTGCCAATACTCTCGCCGGTCAAATGGGTTCTGAGTTAATAGCTGCCGTCCCTTTTTATGGATCGCAACCCGAAGCCGGTGACGTTGCAAAAATTAAGGCCGCTCTCCTGATTCACGATGCCTCATTGGACGAACGTATCGTGAAAGGATGGCCAGCTTACGAGGCGGCGCTGAAAGCAAATAAGGTCACCTTCACTCATCACATGTATGAGGGCGCCAATCATGGGTTTCACAATGATACAACACCTCGCTACGACGAGAAGGCCGCGAAACTTGCTTGGTCGCGGACGATCGATTTTTTCAAAGCTCGCTTAAAATGAATGACCACGCCACAAAACGACTGAGCGGGTTTGCTAAGCTCCATTTCAATCAGCACGGCTTTGTCTTTTGTCAGATCCATTGAATCACCTCGCTCAAGAAAGGTTTTCGCTGCTGCGAGAACCAAGGTAAAACCTTGAGTCGATTCCAACGCAGTGGCCACAATGAGATCCTGATCTCCAGCAAAGCCAAAATTTGCTTCTAGGGCTGCACAAAGGCTTCAAAAAGATTCTTGGCTGGTCGGTGGATGATCAAGCTAGCCTTCGCTGAAATTCGTTTGTCTGTCACAAGATCTCCTTTATTCATTTATGAATCACTCATCTTCTTTAGAACGATATCAATCGTCTCCTGGTCAACTCCGGCTCGTCTCATCAATAACCTCGCTTTTTCAAAATCGTCGGAGTCAACGGCATCAAAAAAAGACTCCACCTTGCCAATCTCCGCAAGTTTCTCAAGCACCAAGGTTCCTTCGAAATCAGATTCATCCATTTTTCATTCACCTGTATAAATTTTGACGACCTTTTTGATTCACTCCGAGGCGATCATTTCGTCAATATCATCTTTTTCGGGCCAGTCTCAATACAAATCAATACGACAAATCAATATGCAACAAAATAGTTGCATTTAAAATTATCTCAATTATTATGCAACTAGGAGGTTGCGCATGGAAAATGTAGAAAATACGATCGAACGGCAAATTCAAATTAACGCCCCCGTCGGCAAAGTCTGGAAAGCCCTGACAGATTCTCAGATCTTCGGCCAATGGTTCGGAGCGAAATTTCAGACAGAATTTGTCGCTGGAAAAACAAGTCTCGCGAAAAATACGACGAAGGGTTTTGAAATGGACATGACCTTTCACATCAAAGATATCAAACCGCAGTCCTATTTTTCCTATGCATGGATTCCGTTCCCAATGGATAAAACTTTTGACTACAGCAAGGAAGCACCAACCTTGGTGGAATTCTTTCTTGAACAGTCCGCCACCGGTACTCTGCTAAAAGTTAAAGAATCCGGTTTTAACCACATCACCGCTAGCCGTCGCGCGGAAGCTTTTAAAATGCATTCCGGCGGATGGGAAGCTCAATTGCGGAACATCGAGAAATTCCTTGTCGAAACGAAATAGTTCGGCGGCTTTAAAAACCGAACAGCAGGCTCACGTTTTTGCGGCCCTCGGCGATCCCACACGATTGTCATTGGTCGCAAAACTCCTCGACAGAAAGCCGCACTCGATTTCAACACTCGCAGAGGGAAATAAAATCACGCGCCAGGCGATCACTAAACATCTGACCGTCCTAGAAAACGTCGGACTGGTTTCAAAAATCAAAGAGGGCCGTGAAAGCCTGTATGAATTAGACCCCAAGCCGCTAAAGTCGCTGCAAGAATATTTGGAGATCATCGCTACACAATGGGATCAAGCTCTTAACGATCTGAAAAGCTTTCTCGAGGACTGAGGAGTTGTTGGTTATCTTGATCGGTGCGCGAGTCGCTGAACCAAAAGATCTATTGAGTCACCAAATCGCCCAGACAACTGGCCTTTCGCTGAATTTAAATCGATCCAGCGGAAGTGAAAGTTCAAACCACGGTCTCCACCATCGCCGCTCACTTTGTGAACCCAGCCATTGGCGATGTCATCGTCGGCAGTGAAGTGATAAACGTGTCGATGGAGATATTTTCTATGGACCGCGCTGAAAAATTGATATTCATCCAACGCACCTTCAAATCTGAGATGCTCAAGATCAAGACCACTTTCTTCCCGAACTTCTCTCAGGGCAGCCTCTCTCGGGTTCTCCCCAACCTCTAACGTCCCACTTGGCACCTGAGTTCCCGCGTCCTGAAACTGTGGATCGTGATCAAACACCAAAAGCTGAGTTCCTGAGCTGCCTCGACGAGTGATATAGGCAACGGCTTTGCGTGAGACCTTAGATTTGTCAAAACTATCGTATTGAGTACTTAACCAATAACGACGAACAAATTTTTCGATGTCTTCTGCAAAAAATCGACTTTCTAAGGAGCCACCAAACCGTTCAACAATTTTTCGCGATGGGACATTTTGATCTTCGCACGTCACAAGAATTTCAATCAAGCCAAGCGTCTGGC
Source organism: uncultured Pseudobdellovibrionaceae bacterium (assembly GCA_937900305.1). Taxonomy (GTDB): domain Bacteria; phylum Bdellovibrionota; class Bdellovibrionia; order Bdellovibrionales; family Bdellovibrionaceae; genus CALCCV01. Next base: position 6,195 of record CALCCV010000218.1, read on the forward strand.
AAAACTTCAAACTCTGTTCAAACATTTTGGTCGCATAGCCATTTTCTCGGTGACCTGGATTCACAGCGTAGCCCACATGCCCCCCGCGCTCCATGAGGGCTCTATTCAACTCATACCTGACGTTGACTCGCCCAACAATTTTTTCATTTACAAAGCCATACAACATCGCGGATGGAACTCGATCGGGCTCAAGCTTGGATTTGTCTTTTTGATCTCTTAATAATTGAAGGTGTTCGTCATGGCGCATTCCTGGCTCCCAAACAAACGTGTACAAATTTAGGTCGTCATTTCGCCAATCTTCAACACCCGCGAGAAAAATCGTTTCATCACCATCGGCCAACTCCCGAAGAACTAATTCTTGTTGCACGCTTTACCTACCGTAATACCAATAGCAACATCGAGGACTCTCCCTGTTGCCCAGATGAACACATCCGACAAAAGAATCTGTTCCGAGATCTAATTCTCGTTGCTACCTTCAAACATCGTATTTCCATTTGGAGTCTTTGCCGGAACAGCTTGTGCGACATCAAAATGCTCAACAATTTTTCCATTTTCAAGCCTAAAAATGTCGACGACAGCCCGACCCAGATCTTTTTCATCGATTTTCGAATGAAGGTGGAGCACAACCAAATCGCCCTCGGCAATAGCTCGATATATTTTCACATTTGATTTTGGATGTTCTTTAAAAAAACCTTCAAAATAGCCATAAAAAGCTGCGGCACCGTTGGGAACCTGGGGATTGTGTTGAATGTATTTTTCGCCGAAATATTTCTTCGCTGCTTCCGTCGGCTTATGTTGATTGAACGCTAAATCATAAAATTCTGTAACTATCTTTTTATTGAGTGCAGCGGTCGCCAAGGAATTTGCCGACTTCTGCGCGTAAACACTCCCAGAGAGAGAGATGACCGCTATAGCGGTCATCTCCATGACAAACCTCCGCGGCGAGCGTATCGCGTTCACCCTTTTTTTGAGGTTTTCAAGTTTTGCAATATTAACTGCGCCACCTGGAATGCTTAGCTGCACCAAGACACTCTGTGGAATCCAAAATGCGATGTTCATATATTTCTCCTGCGTCCTCGAGTTCAGCAACTCGAGGCGCGAAATCGACCTGTATGAAGTCAATTCAATCACCTACCGGTCGATCCTACAAAAGAAAATGTGTGTTTGAGTTTGTTCTTTCCCTGAGTTGATGAATTATTATTAACGAATGTATTTGAAACCGCTCGTCACGCCATTACCCAGCATATAGCCAAGTTGGATATTGAAATATCCGAGGGCTTCCAGTTGCCGAGCATTCTGAAGGGGGCCTGCATTGACGGCGTCAAAACCAATTGCTCGTAAAAGTTCGAGCACCTTATTGCGTGCGATTTCGTCGTCACTTGCAGCGAAAGCAGTTAAAGTTTGTCCGTTTAACTTTCCAGTCTCCATGTGTTGAGCGAAGATGGTATTAAATGCTTTGACCACTTTAGCTTTTGATAGTTTTTTTTGAAGTTCCTCAGCACCACTTGTGTTGTAACCGATGGCAAGTTGCATTTCAGCCGTTAAAGCATTCGTCGCATCAATGACGATCTTTCCGTTCGATACGGCTCCGATTTGTTTTACAACGTTATCTATAGCTCCAAACGGCACGGCCAAGACAATAACGTCTGCACCGGCGGCTATCTCATTCACGTTTTGTTCGTTACTGACTCTCGATTCAATTCCCGCTTTCGTGAAACCGCGATGGATCGCGCTGCCTACATTTCCGCTTCCAATGATTCCTACTTTTGTCGCCATAACTATCTCCTTTTGTGACCGATGTTTAAATCGGAAGTGTGCTCTGAAGACATTATTGTCCAAATTTATGCTGTTGATTAGATGCATCAAAGTGATTTTAGTGTTCCACTAGTGCAACAATGAGATACGGGGGTGATATGATGGATCTAGAGCTGAATCGAATTTTTGTGAAAGTCGTGCAGTTCGACAGCTTTTCAAAGGCCGCGGCAGCCATGAAAATGCCGAAATCTACTGTGAGTCGATCGATCACTCGACTGGAGCGGGAGACGGGTACGAAACTCCTCATACGTTCAACACGCAGCTTAGCTCTCACTGACGCTGGACAAGCATTTTATGAGGCCAGTCTAGGTCCGATTCATCAGCTCGAAGATGCTCAGAAGTCTCTGTATGGCAAAGACAACCTGTTAACCGGGACTGTGCGAATCACAGCGCCTGAAGATCTGGGGACTTTTGTTATCGCTCCGGCAATTGCAAAGTTGTCTGCGCAAAATCCCTCACTCCGCTTTGATCTGAAATACACAGACACGCGCTTAGATTTAATCAAAGAGGGATTTGATCTCGCCGTTCGAATTGGGCCTATCAAAATTAGTGGCCTAAAAATTAAGACCGCAGGGGAAGTCATTCTGGTTCCCGTCGCTTCACCAGGTTACCTAAAGGGAAAGGCTAAAATCAAAGTTCCTCGCGAGTTAAGCCTCCATCAGTGTTTGTCTTTGGATCTTCAGCAAACAGCATCCAGGTGGACACTTCGCGCAGGAGAAAAAACAGTTCATGTGCCGATTCAGGCCAAAATTTTATGCAATCAAATGAGCAGTTTGGTTCAGATGGCCCTGGCAGATGGCGGGATCGCACTGGTGCCAACCTATATCTGTCAGCCTTACTTAGAAAATGGACAGCTAATAAGGGTACTCCCGCCCTGGAGTGACTCCGGCTGGCCCGTGTCGATCCTCTCGCCACTAGCGCCGTCATCTTCAGCTCGCCTCAAAATAACCATCGATAAATTGTTGGAAGAACTTAAAGCCACAGAGGCAATGGCGAAAGGCTCAAAATGATCGAAGAGATTTTAATCAGAGACGCTCGGTGAATGCGCTTTTCGAATAGCAACTTGAACCGGTGATTGAAGTGCACCAGAACACAGTCCCGGTTTTGGCAACAACGGCGGCTGAGCCATGAATTTTGGATTTTGACCCTGATGAGCCTGCGCCGAGTGGACTATAAATGGATGGCACAAATAAACAGTTCCCGCGGCGCCTGTCGCCAGCGCCTCTATGCAATTTTCGGTTTCACGAAATTCGTTCTTTGCTAGCTCTGCTAGCGTCAGCCCACTTTTTCCATAAGGAAATAGCTGCCGAGCGATTTTCATATGCGAACCTACTCGCAACTTGGTCGGTGCATCTTGATCGGATACATCCGAAAAAAGAAAAAGCATCAACAGCAGACGGCCGTCACTATTGATATTCACTCTCCACTGCATAAAATCGGGATTGTGAAAATCGAGACTCATATCGACGTGCCATCCAGTATCGTTCGGAATATTCGGACTTGGAAAGCGAACGGGAAATGTCCCGACGGCCTTCGGGGCTAGCCAGCAACCTTCGCCTGCCAAAGAGTTGTAAGCTGCAACCAAGGATTCCGAATTGGCCGCCTCTACAAAAGGAGCGTCGGTGTACATTCCCAATCTGATAACGGGCTGACTCGAAAACTCTGAGTCCTCGCGGGAAACCTTTAAATCCCGCCAAAGTATCTCGCGCACTTTTGTCGCGAGCTGACTATCAAAAGCATTGTCCACGCGAATAAAACCTTTACTCACAAACTCTTGAATCTGGTCATCTAAAAGCGGTCTAAATTTTGTACTCATACACCTATTTTGTAACTGAATATCCAGTCCACCATCTCATCGTAGCAGGTTTTTTCATTCCGGCAAACGATCCCAATCCAAATAAGGGGTGCGCCCGAAAGATTCCGGATAAAGAGCCATGGCTGACTTATGAAATCTGAATCCCTGTTTATGATAAAAAGCTTCATTGCCAAAAGTTGATGTCAGATAAATACAAGTCTTCGGAGCCTTCTCGATGAGGGCTTGCATGATTTTTTGCCCTAAACCTTTCTTTTGAAAATCAGTATCTACAACAACATCATAAATCGAAGAATACATTTCAAAGTCAGTGATCATTCGACCAACTGCAATCAATCGTTCTTGAAACCAGACGGAAGCAACTACTTGGCTATTAGAAAAGGCTCGATCGACCTTTTCAGAATCGCTCCGTTTCATTTCTGTTTTGTTGTAAATTTCGATAGCCTTAGCAATCCAACTCGCATCGTAGCCATAACGAACCTCAAACTGTTCTATTTCTGCCATGAGCTCCCCGCACGCGGTTAGGGTTTGAAAAGATGGACTCCAACCCGGGATAATCCAGGTGCAAAAAAAAGGAGTCCACCTATATGAAAAGTCATTCTGACGTCAAAAATAGTCAACCGGGAATTCTTATCAAACCTGCTGTCTCCGCAGCAAATCCAGGAACAGTTGGTTGAACGATGTCGAGATGTAGCACTTGCTTTCGGCACGGCGCTACTGAATTCGGGACACCATATAGTCAGTTTGAGAACCAGATGTTCGCAGAGGATTTTACGGGCTTTCTTTTTTCAATCTCCTGTCTAGCGACTTAGCTGCAGAGAGGCAGGCCCTCGTAAGACCTCTTGTTTACAACAGAGTCTACGACTATACTGAACCATATGGCTCAGTATAGTCGTAGACTCGATATAACATTTGCTGCACTCTCAGACTCCACACGACGTGGAGTTCTCGTCCAGCTTGGACGAGGTGACGCTTCGATTACAAAACTTGCAGAATTGTTTCATATGTCTCTGACGGGCATGAAGAAGCACGTCGGAATTTTGGAAGATGCTCGTCTAGTGAAGACAGAAAAACGGGGTCGGGTGCGAACCTGCGAGCTTGGCTTACGCCGGCTAGATATAGAAACGGCTTGGCTCGAAAATTATAGAGAGCTCTGGGACAAACGATTCGATGCGCTTGAGGTTCTCGTTCAAGAATTAAAACAAAGAGGGGCAGCAAATAAAACACCCAACAAATGCAGAACGAAAGTCAGAGCGTGAGCTCGTTTCCTCACGTATCATCAACGCTCCGTCGCGCCTCGTGTTTGAGGCTTGGAGCAACTCTGAACTCTTTAAGAAGTGGTGGGTGCCTAAATCTGCCCCAATCAGGCTTGAGTCTTGTGAGATGGATGTTAGCACAGGCGGAAAATATCGTCTTGTGTTCAGCGCTGATGGTCAGAGCGCGGAGTTTTACGGGAAGTACCTCGAAGTCACTCCGTACACGCGATTGGTTTGGACCAACGACGAAGGAGGAGCTGATGCCGCAACCATTACTACAGCGACCTTCGAAGAAATTAATGGCCTGACCTTAGTGACAGTGCACGATCTATATCCATCCAAAGAAGCACTCGACGAGGCCATCACGACCGGTTCTAGCGGCGCAATGCCTGAGCAGTTGGAGCAACTCGAACAGCTCATTGTTCACCAGAGAAGCCGTTAGACCGTATACTATGGAAGCGGGAGAGGTTTTGGGCTGCAGAGCCGGGACGAGGCGACGAACCTCCTCACCTCCACCCAAACAAGAGCCTGTACGGCCACGACCTACGCCACCACCGGCGAGCAACTAGCGGGAACCTTTGACCCGATGAAAGCTCTTGATAAAACTAGGCTCGTCCGACACTTCGGAGCAAAACGGAAGGGCATTCTTGACGAGTTGAATTTCGTCTCCGAGCGATGTCGCCATGCTTTTAGAGACAGGCATCAGTGAGAACACTCCTCCTTCTTGAGCGGACTGGCTAAGGACCAAAGCCCTTTTTAGAAAATTTAAATTTTTGTCGAGGAGGGCGCAGTAGTTCGCAAATGTGTCAGGGGTGGAATGGACCAGCAATTCCTCTTGATGCGGAATGATTCGACCATTCAATGACATTTTCAAAAATGGAGCCGCTGCCAAAAATGCTTCAGCAGGGTTGAGACCCGTGAGGAAAATATCTGGCAGCCCCGGCTCAACAGCCCAAGTGTAAATGGTGCGATCCGTACCCACGTACGAATCGAGATTATTGTCTTTTACGAAATCTGCTTCTCGGCACCCAAGGAGATGCGATCAACGCACTTCTCATGGCTCAAATTGCATTGTTAAAACAACTGCTACCTAGATGCCTCTACTAACGTTTTGTACTTAGAAAGTCCTCTCTCAAAGTGCTTACCCATCATCGATTCCATAAACAAACCGAAGTAACGGCTAAAATAAGAGAGATCTTGATCGAAGGTCCAAGTCATTTCTGTTGTTGCGTCCGATTTAGCTTTGGTAATCCAATAGACCATTCCCTCGCCACTCATTGGTTTATAAAACTCCATCTTAACACCAATCTTTTGCTCAGGTTCGATTGTCGCGATGGTCATTTTTCCTTCACCAGTTTTATCACCCTTCCATACCAAATTTGATCCAACACCTTCGCCCGAAACATCGGCCGTATTTGTGGGATCACCTTCTGGGAATGGATTCCATTTTACATACTCATTAAGATCCGTCAGTTTTGAAAAAACGGTTCCAACAGGAGCATCAATTTCAATGGAGCGCGCCATTGAAAATTTAGATGGCAAGAACACTGGTAAGATCAGTAGAGCTAAAAACACGAGACCAACAACTACAAAAATATTTTTCACTTTAATTTCCCTTTATAAGTTAAAATCATTGAACAACACCACCAGCCAAAAAAATGGCAGCGAAAAGTCTTTCGGCTATCCATACCATTGTTCACTTCAAGTAATGAAGTGAACAGGAAAAAATAAATGCAGAGCAGGAGAGACACATCGACCTGACAGTTCCATTAATCTATGAAAATGGAGTGACGGTGTTGTTATACACTCGGATTTCGCAATCATTTGTATCATGTTTGAATTGAGTTTTTTTGTACCGTTGCAAAATATCGTTTGCTTGTACAAAGCTGTAATAGCCATCTCACTTCTATCACTCTCCACCACTGTGTAGGTTTTAGACACTGAGCGCTTTAGGCCGTATTTTCCGCATTAACTCGATTACTTGCCCAGTCCGCAGGTCTATCCATAATATATGAAAATTTTATGCCAGTATAACTGGTTCGACCCATTGCCTCATGCATGAAAGACAATTTTGAAGAACTCTGTGATAACCGTAGCATCGTTCAAATCAGAAATTCCCCAAGCCTTCAAGAACGGCGTGTAAAGCTCAGTATGAACCTTCCTCCAATAACCTATGGATAGGTCACCTTCGCCTTCGGCTGCAGCGATCGACGCGGGAACATCCTTGAACTTATGTATGACGATCTTTTCGGTTTTTAGAATACAGCTCGGTTCGCCTTTTCCGTTAAGATAGATCCAAAAACTTCCCACCTGGGGCAGGGGATCGCCAGCAGAAAGAAAGTCTTCTACCAAACTGCTGCCGGCCGTCTTTTTGCCACTAAGGTAAAGTGCAAGCAGCTCATCAGTAATTTGTGGATTTCCCGCATAACCAGACGAAACAAAAGCGTCCTCGAATTCTTCCTTGCCGCCAGCAGAATCGACGTACCTTTGCCAAAACGCGAGCTCAGTCGGCTTGAGGTTCATTGATCGACAACCTCAATTGAACCTTCAAGAAGTGAAAACCTAACATCTAAACCTTCGGCGTCAAGTTGTGCGAGTGCGTATCTAGGAACTGTTAGCATCGGCACTGGAATTACCCCAAAAAAGTGGACACTTAAATCCTATGCAGATAAGTTAAATTTC
>CALCCV010000219.1 GCA_937900305.1 uncultured Pseudobdellovibrionaceae bacterium
TGATACGAGCGGCGCGGGCGACTTTTCAACGGCCACTCGGGGCCGGATAGTTGTGATCTATGGCTCGCTTGCTGGGCCTCAAATTGGAAATTCAACTGGCAGAATTCGACGATTTCTGCCTGGTGATCCCAACACTGTGGCCGAAGTCACCGCGAAAAATCCATGCACGTTGGACGGGTCCTACACTCCTCCGCGTAGCATTTGCAAAGTTCAGATGTTGGCTAGCACTCTCGCGGCGCCTTCCAGATTTGCCCAATCTGTCGTGGCAGTTCCCTCTTTAGAAACCAGTTTGAAATCTGACGGAATCCTGGTCGGTGATCCTTTAGTCAATAATGACCAAGGTGCAGCCTATCACTTTCGCGGAAGTTCCAGCGGATTAGAAGCAGCCCCTCGACAAACTTTTATTCCGCATGAAAACTCTCACAAATTTGGGGCATCGGTCGCGTCTTTAGGTGACGTCAACGGTGACACCCTCCCTGACATCGCCATCAGCGCTCCGATTTCAAACGGCAGCGGCACCGACAATCCGTCGATCTATGTGTTTTATGGCAGCACAGCTGGAGGTGTGGCCAAGTTTTCTGGAGCCACTTCCCTCGCTAGCACGGACTACTGGACGACCGCTCCCGTACTCAATGCCCTCCATGCGAGTGCGGCCGATTTAAAACCACAAGTGATTCGCCCAGTGGGTGTCACCATCGGCGAAGCTTTTGGCGAAGGAATGGCCGGCGGAATTGATTTCAACAAAGATGGTTACAACGATTTGCTAGTGAACGTCCCTCTGGGAAATTACAATCTCGACGTCAGTCTCACAGCCGCCGGCTATGTTTTGGTTTATTTCGGCGGGCCACTGGGAATTCGATCTTTAGAAGCTGTGTCACCAAATCCCAAATGTTACGGGGATGCTCTCTCTTTTTGTGATCCATTCCAAATATTTTTGCCCGACCGAACGGAAAGAGAATACACCTATCTCTCTCCCGAGCCCGTTGGTGACATCAACGGGGACGGCGTTCCGGATCTCATCATCGGCGGTGTTGGTCGACCCCATCCTTCTGGCAAAGCGTTCTCGACGGGAGTTATCTATGTCGTCTATTAGATTCGCGCGTGGATTTTGTTTTTGGTTAACGCCGCTGAGTTTGATGGTCTTGGTGGCTTGCACTCCTGGATTGCAATCGGGCAGCATCGACGCCAGTTTTTCAGGAGTCAAAGATGGAGCCGCCATTTCGCCAACCGCCGTCAACTTGGCCTGGCGTGCGAGTCCTGACATCACCTCTTATGATGTCTATGCCAACTATCAAAAAGAACCCATCATCACCAATGTCACAACCACCGCTCTGGTTGAAAGTTTGCAACCTTCCACCGAATACAGTTTCAAAGTCACCGGCACCGGATCCGTCGCTGGGGCCGTGGGTGGAGATCGCGAAATGAAAGTCACCACGTGGCCGCGATTTGAGGGCATCAATGCTGTGACAAAGGACGAAAGCGGAAACTTAGTTGTCTCTTGGAAATACGATTATCCTGCTGAAGAATTTTTAATTTTTTATGGGGAAGAACAGGCACCGACCGTCGATTCGACTGCCAACTGGACGGTCGCTCAAGCGACGACTTCAGAACGATCCTACACCTTTCGTGATTTGAAAAATTCAGTCCGCTATTACTTTATGGTGCAGGCCCGCTATCGGGGAGTGGAGTTTGAACGGACAACCAAAACGCTTTCTGAACAAATGAACTCCAGTTTCCCAACCCCGTTTTACGAGCTGGCACCAATTACAATTGGCACATTGCCTAGTATTTTTGTCAGTCCAACCGTCAACGATTTGTTCACCGAGCGATCTTATAAAAGTTTGATTTTGAAAGATGGAGTGGTGGCATCAGATCCACTCATCGGCACAGGTAAAGCGAGTTTTTCATCAACCTTCGCGCTGAATTTAGGTCGCGTCGACAACATCACACTGCAAGTGACGTACAAGGACAATAAAATTGACGAAACCATGCGAATCCCAAATCTGTCGACGTATCTCAAGGGCGTCACGAATTTTGTCGATTTGCCCGCCCAAGACACGACGACCCCAGGACAGGCGTTCATGGGGCAATCTTTGGCAACCGGCGATTTCAATTGCGATGGCTACGACGACCTCGCCGTCGGTCTTCCCTTTATCTCGATCTCTCAAGAAGGTGTGCGTGCACCTCAAGCAGGAGCTGTTTATATTTACTACGGCGGTTATCGGCGCGCCGATAACCGTTATGTTTTGAAAACTGAAGCGGTTGTTCCCGGTCTGGTGCCAAAGCGAAATCCCGTGAAGCCCGGCGAAGACCCCCAACTGATTACATTCAGCGATCTCAACGAATACTCAGCCTTTGGCAGCTCACTTGCGAAAATCAATTTGAATGGTGATCAGCGTGGAGCCAATTCCTGCGATGATTTGATCGTCGGTGCACCGATGGCCCACAATCCTGCCCACGGTTATCAAGGATACTCCTTTGTTTTTTTCGGTGGAGCCCAGGGTTTGAAATCACCGGACTCCATCGCATCCTTTGCTGAAAACACCGAAACTTGCGACGGCCGGATGGAGGGCGCCGTCTGCACGGCCGTGAAATTGTGGCCCGACTATCGCTTGTGGCCCCAGGCTGAATTTTCCTCTCCGTTCAAAGAAACCTACAGCCTTTCCGGCGTGAACGTGGCCCCTGGCTTCGGCACCGCCGTGTCTTCCATCGGCGATTTCAACGCCGATGGATACGAGGACCTGGCGATTGGTTCACCGAATGAATTGTGGGATGGAAAACCTCCCCTCGAATCAGCAAATGCCAATTGGGGCATGTCCGAGGTCGGCGCGGTTTTTATATATTTCGGTTCACCCTTCGGCATTGGTCGCGAAAAACCAACCGTCAGTGGCAATTCCTTTCGTTTCTTAAAAATTTTTCCGCCCATCCCGCAAGAAGGAATGCACTTCGGTCATTCCATCTCGGGCGGCGTCGACGTGGATGGAGCCTTTCGTGTCAAAGGCACTGATTCAAAATACTATGGTGGTGCGGATTTTGTCGTGGGCGCTCCGTTTTTTCACTACCAAACCCCAACGACCAATAAACTTCCCATGACGGCCATTGACAACCCTGATCTTGACGCCAGTATCACACCTAGCGATGGTGGTTGGTCGGTGGCAGGATCTTATGCGGGAACTGGAACCAACTCGCGCTACGGATTTTCACAAGCGGCCACTCCTCCCACCACAATTAGTGATCGCACCGGCGCGGCATTTGTCTATTTCGGGCGATCGCGAGTCACGCAAGCCGGAGTGGGTGCAGGTGTGGATAGCACCGACGAACCCCTCCGTTCAGATTTTTGGCAATGTGGTCGTCGAGGAATGTTTGGCGCTGAAAATCACTTTTCTTGTTTGGCGAAAAAAACTTCGTTTCGTATTTTGTTTCCCCACAATGGCAACGCCTACAATTTTGGTCGCGCAGTGCAAATGATGGGTGCAAAATCTGTGCGAGACTCCTCAGACAACATCATCTGCGCCCCCCCCGCCGGTACGCCAACGCCGATGGCGGCCGCAGGTTGTAGCGATCCCAACGGGGATGGATTCGGTGAGATCTTGGTCTCAGCACCCGAATCCAAAGCCACCACACCCACACGAACTCGTCTGGGATCTTTGTGGCAATTTTTTGGAAATCCCGAACGCATTTATGAAGCCGGAGTTGGCGCCACCGACAATTTCAAGTCTGGATCACCTTACTTCAACACCACTCCCAATTGCGCCAATTTTTCATTGCCCGCCGATCGCCCTGGAAATTTCGCTAACGATAAATCGGTTTGCGCGCCCACGGTGTTGGTTCCGAACTCCCTCGCCACCGAGACCCACTTGGCTTACGCTGCCACCTCACTGGCGGCTGGTGATCTCAACGGAGACGGAATATTGGATCTCGGGGCGGGCGCTCACTACGATGACACCATCGCACAAAATGCGGGAGCCATCTATGCGTTCTTGAGCCAACGAGGAGTCGGTTTGACTCTGAATTTTAAAAAGATGATCCTCGATTCCAGCCAGGCCGGAGATGCTCTTGGCACGAGCGTCGCAATTGGTGACTTCGATGTCGGTGCAATCACTTATCGAGACATTGCCTCTGGTGCTCCGCGCTCAAAACTTCTGCGGGCTGGTGGCGGAGCGGTGTTTCAGTTTCTGTCGGGCGCCGCACCTCTGCCCGCCACAAAATCCATCGCTGAATCGCAAATGTTTGATTACGCTGCCGCTCAACAGAGCTATGAATACGCCAATAGCCGACTCGTTGGCGATGTGAACGGTGATGGCTTTGAAGATGCGATTGGTCACTTGTCGAGTTATGACAGCACGGGCGCGCGGTCTTACGACGCCGTTCTTAACTTTGGTTCACCCATCGGCCTTTTAACAACCACTTTTTGTTTGGCCAATCAAGACCGCGTATTCAAAGCAACACAAGCTTCAGCGACAGAATGTTATCCCTCAAAAAGTCACAACACAGCTATTTTAAAAGGTGATTATCAATTGCCTCAGTACATTTCAAAACCGAACAATTTAACCGCACAGTGGGCAGAAATTGGTTTTGCCGCTGGCGACGTCAATGGGGATGGATACGGCGACGTTCTGTTCACAGACCCAGTCAATTCACCTCCAACCACGGTTCTTTATTTTGGCACGCGCGGGGGATTGCAAGACACCGTCAGTCCATCTTGGGTTGCGGCGACGAACGATCCGCAGATACTGTCCAAGACCATTTACTTTGACAACAGTGATGACTACGATGCGGGCGCTCATGAACCCAATCGCTATTTCAACGCCAGTCCCGTCGTCTCTGGAGATTTCAATGGCGATGGGTATGCTGACATCGTCATTGGCAATCCCAATGAAACTGGCCCAGTGATGCCTGCGACAACACCGGCCCTGACCGGCGGACCCGGAGTCAAGGTGGGCCGTTGGGTTTGTTCGGCCAATGACTTGCAAAACGCCAATTGCTTGAATGGGGTGGGTCCAAGCGATCACGGTTCTGTGTCGATATTTTATGGCTCTCGACGAGGAGCCCAAACACCGAGTATCGCCGGAGCCGCACTGGGCACCGATGTCAACATCAATGCCCCAAGTGCCTTTTATAAAGATGCCTACACCTCCGAAACCGTGGCAGCCCAACAGGCCTGCAACGGAAAAACCGGTGGCAATTTGTGTGTGCCGGCGTTCTTGCGCAATCCAGTTTATGAAAACGTATTTTATGGATTTGATAATTTAGGCCATCACTTTGGTGGAGCGGTCACGACGATGGACATCGATAAAGATGGTTACGACGATCTTCTGGTTGGAGCTCCTGAATTCTTTCAACTTTCGTGTCTGACCATCACTGACGAAGCCGATCCAGATTATCGAAGATCGCAAGGTCGCGTCTATATCTACAAAGGATCCGAGTTCGGTATTTTGGCCGGCGCTCCACGAGAATATTATCAGAGCGGTTACAACGCCGCATCCTATTGCGCAAATATAACTCCTCAGGATGACACCGGTCTCGGTGTCGCACCGGGAACGAAACTCCGCGCCTTGAATATGCCATATTCCACTTGGGATCCTTATGATCGCAACGCCCTGGAGCTAACTGCCAAATCGACAGCTGGCAACATCGGTTTTTTTTCAAAAAGTGGGCGCTCATTTGGAAATCGAATTGCCAATGTGGGTGATATCAACGGGGACGGCTACGAAGATCTAGCAGTGACAGCGTATCGAGATAGCAATATGGATTCAAACAATCAGGTCATTTTGTCCTCTGGCTCGACCTATGTTTACTATGGTCCTCTCTGTAGCACTGACAACACGTCCGAGGTTGGCGAGTACATCCAAAGTTTAGAGAAGGTCAATAAAACTACAAAATATGCCAACAATCTCACGGATCCGAGCATCAGCACCGTCGCGTTGAATACAGATTGTCGAGCCAAACCACTCGCGCCCCTCAAGATCTTCGTGAAAGATTCAAGTCTGGGCGACCTGTGGGGCATCTCCTTGGCTGGCGCTCGCAGCAAAGGTTCGGTCAACTATGGCGATGTCAATCTCGACGGTTTTTCTGACTTACTGATTGGTTCTCCGTCGTACTCCGATCCAGTTTCAGGGGCGACGAACCTGGGCAAAGGCATTGTCTTTTTTGGATCGAACAATGGCTTGTACACTGACGATTTTGCCAGTTCAGATTTTGAGATCAACGCCGATCGAAAGATTAAACCGTACATCATCCTGCCGCCGATTCGGGACAGCGGCCCAAAATTTTTTGAAGGCAACATCACGGCGGGAGATGTCAATGGCGACAAGGCGATGGATTTTATGATTCCCTCTCGGCACTTTGATTCCAGCGGAACAAATCCGGGAATCAACATTGGTACGTTCTTTTTGTTTTATTGATTCTAGTAAAGCGAGTGGAAATGAAAGTTGCACGTGTTTTGATCTGCTTGACAATGATGTTGGTGGTCGGTTGCAAAAGCGACAACGAATCAACCGCGATTGTGATTCCACCGGGAGACTTGGTTAAATTCCAGGCGACTCGGCTCAAAGTTACGTAGCCCGTGACTATCGAGCTTTCTTGCGCAAAATCAAAAATGATAAAGGTGAGTTGGACACACTCCTCGAGGTGACGCCCAGTTTGAACGAGGCTGACGAATTTGGTCAAGTTCACTCCGTCCTGGCGCCGAAGGGCACCACGATTCAAGGAACTGTGCTTTTGCAACTTTACATCGAAAAATTTGATTTCTCATTTTCGGGCCTTATTTACGACGCCAACCAATTGGCAAAACCAACGTTCTTTTCGACCTTAACGTTCGAACTGATCACCAAATATCCCAACAAGAGCCCCCTCAGTTACGACAACAAAAAACTGCAGACTTTAGAACAATACATCGCAAGCGCTGGACAAGCTAAAATCGACTTATTTGGTTTAACGACCGCCGAAAATCCTCACGTGGTTCTGAAGTTCTTAAAAAATTCCCTTTCGGTGGACCTTGAATTTCTTCGACTGGCCAAGGAGGCCGGCATCGAATTCAACTATGACAATCAAGGACTCGTCAATGCAGCCCCCTACCCATTTGGCCTTCCGAATTCACCTCCGCGAATTGACGAAGCCCGCAGCACGCCATTTGGCAATCTGAGTGCCAAAGAAACTGTAAAATTCAAGGTCAAGATGGAAGCTTCAGATCCTGACTTCGACAAAACCTTTGTATTGTGGACTCTCGAAGGGGAACCCGTCGTTCGAGGCGCAAAGGAGTTCAGCTGGATTCCCGACTTTGAAGACAGCCGCTCAGCTCCTTACAAGTTGATCGCCACCGTCTCTGACGGGGGGATCACCTCTGCAGCCGCGTGGGACATTTACGTCACCGACACCAATCGAATGCCCACCCTTGAAAAAAATTGTCCAGCCGAAGTGAAAGAGGGTGAGACCTGGAAGTGCACGATCACGACCTCTGATCCTGACGGAGATCCACTGTTTGGCAAATTGATTCCAGGGGGGTATCTCAATGCCATTCCGAAACTTTCGGGAAATGCTGTCGACGTCGAAGTGGCGGGTTCTTCTTTTGAAATCATTTGGAAGCCCGACAACAAAGACTTTGTAAATCAATTTCAAAACATCGTCCTGCAGATTGACGATCACAAACAGGGAGTCGTGCAAGACGCCACGACGGTTAAACTTTTCAGTGTCAATAGCCCGCCCCAAATTTTACCGGACTTATCGGGCAACCCTCTTCGATTTTACGACCCCTCGAATCAAGGAGATGCCCGTGAGCTCGACAACATGGCCTGCCTGAATCGGGACGAAGACAGCAAAGTCGCAAACAAAAAATTTCTCTATCGCCTCTATGTCATCGACCCCGACAACACGGGCTCAGTGACAAACGACGATCTTCATTCCGTCAAAATTTCAGGCACGCTCAGCAGTTCCTTCAAACCCGAGCCCGCCACCCCGTTAAATGCCAATCGCGTAAAAACCTCCCTTGTTCAAAATGGAGTGACTTACCCGGCCACACTTTTTACGTTTGCTTGGCAACCAAGTGCGTTGACCAAATCAGGTTCGGTTGCCCTCACGGTTTCTGATGATCAAGGAGGTATTGGCAATCCCGTTCAAGTGAACCTCAATGCGGTCGATCGTGCGGTCCTGCCCTGTCCCCAAAATCGGTCAGGGACCATCAATATGACCAACACCTTTCAGACGCCAACGGTTATCCACAGTGTCGTTTACGACGAAGAAAAGGACAGCCCCGATGTTCCGCTCTTGCAGGTGGAGCCAACCCTGCCGGCAGGCGACGCTTTTTTCACAGCATCTATGTACATCATGGATTCTTTTTCTAACGACGCCGTGGTTTTTAAGAAAAATTTTTATGAGACGACTTACAAATACTATCAAGACAGAGCCGATGCCAGCTTGAAGCTGCGATCAAGCCTGCAAAGCCTCTACGCGGGCGTGGTCATGATCACGCGTTCGACCTGCACCGCCAGTAACGCCGTCATCAACATTCCCTTGGGTACCGCCTTCAAATCAATTTATACGGCGAGCCCCTATGTGCCTCGGGTCACATATGCGACCGCCATCGGTGCGACGCTGGACACTTTGGATTGCTCCGTCGTGATTCCTTTGAACGCCACCAATCGGGTCGCCGCCGCGGGCACTCTCAGCAGAATTAGCCCCGCCATTGCGGGCCTTTCGGTGACCAACTTAACTTCGTTTGATGACCAAACGGCTGCGGCCATTACAGTTCGATTTTCACGAGCCTCCTCAGCCACCGCCCTGACAATTCCGAAACTCACCACGGTCCGTAGCGATGAAGCTGGTGGAGCGGAGTCTTTTGTTTACGTCGTTCCCGCTGACATCGTGATGCCGACGACTGGTCCAACAAGTTTGTCAGTCGATGTCCGAGTGGCCCGTGATTTCAACAAAGGAACCACGCAAACTTTAACCAATGCACTCACCACATACGACGCGAAAGCCGTTCGTTCACCCATCATCGCGAACAAACTGACGTGGGTGAATGCGCCCATCGCGGGTGTCACAATAAAAAACCCTGTGGAAATATTTCCTCGCAAAGACATTCCCGGCGACTGGTTTAACAACCAAGGCGGCGACGCCACCTACAGATTGGTGGCTCGAGGTTTAGACCCGCAAACTCCGGCGGCTGATTCAAGCCTGCTGATGGCGGCCCAGTACCTCCAATCCGGATCTGAAGCAGCCGCTACAATCACATCGCGCAACCAAACCGGCTTTGCCAATGTTCGCGTTCGCAATCCCCTATTTTCAAATCCTCTTTATGGCACCGTCGAATTTTATCGGACGGTCAACGGGGGCAATATCAATATCGTCGCCGGTCTTATCATTTCAACCGCAGATCGAAAGCTTTACAAAGTTCTCACTGCGGGTGTACTTGGTGCCGCGAACACCATTCGTTTGCCCGTCACACGTTTTTACGAAACAAGTTATGCTCCATTTGCTCAGACGATCAATGTCTTGCTCAGAGACATGAACAGAACCGCCCGAATGGTGAACACCACTTTCAGTTGGGCGATCAACCAAGTTGAAACTGAAATGCCGATGCAAGCGAGCGACAATGTCTCCAGTCCATTTGAACCACTGGCGCCCACAGATCCGTTCGATCGGTTCACTTACCAGGTCCTGCCATTCGACGCCAATGACAACACACCGACGGGACCCTACTCATTGTGCCGCAATCCTTTGCCCGCCGCCTGTGTCCCGTGCACAGATGGAACTCTCGCAAACATTAGTCACGAAGATTCTCGATTTTGTTATCTGCGCTTCACTCCGGCGGTCCTCGATATCGCCGAAGGTTTTGCTTTCAATATTCGGGTGACCGAAAATCTGACAGGCCCAACAAATCTGAAAAATTCCTTTGATCAAACGATTTTAGTCAACGTTCGAGAGACCAACGTGGCGCCCACTATGACAAACGCGGCAGGGACTGCGTTAGCTACCGGCACGGCCTCTGTCACGACAAACACACTAGGAACCGCCACCGAAGGCTTGCTCAGTCAATTTCAAATTTACGCCACAGATCCCAACAAATCGACGGACTTTAAAACAATTGGCTTTGAACTTGTGCCGAACGTTTATCATCTCAAAACTGGGAACACCGGATTAAAACCAATTCCACCCGGAATGAAGATCACCAACGTGGTCAATACGTTCAACGCCAGCGGCATTAGCACCAATGCCTCGGCCGTTCTTGAGTGGACTCCGACGGACGAAGACGCCAAAAGGTTTTCTTCGACCGAAGGGTTCGTCGTCGGAATCAAAGCTTATGACTCTCCGGGAAATCCAGGCACACGCTTGAGCAAAATCCACTACTTTAAAGTTTTTTTGAAAAACACCAACTCGACCCCCGAAATTGGCCTCATCGGCGACGCCACAAAGAACAATCAATTTACAGTTTTGGCTGACACTTATTTTAGCGCCAACTTTCGCATCTCAGATCCAGACGCCTATACTCCAGTGCTAGGGACATTCGTGACAACGGTAAATCCTTGCCTCAACTTCGATGGAACCCAAAAACGAAATCCCCTTTTCGACGCGGTCGCGGCCACCCCCACATCTTGCCACATGACCGGAGCAACATGGAGCACCGGCACTTACGATCCCAATTATCAAAAAAATAAAAACGTTGGCGTTCCCACTTGTCGATCTGGCGCCAATGAAGATTTGCTCAATCAAGATCTCGCCGTTCCCAAAATTAGCTTAGTGGGAGGCCCCTATCTAGATAATTTAAAAATAGCTTATGATTACAAATTTGAGTGGTGCCCCCAACAGGGTCAGACCGGCTCCTACCAAATCAATTTGTCGGCTCTCGACAACGGCGACCGATCCGTTGCAAATCTTTTGGCCCCGCCAAAGTCCGGCTCGAGCAGTGTGAACCTCACCGTGATTTCTCCGGTTCATTTGATCAGTCCTCGATTGAATCTCAGCGGTCAACCCGAACACTATCTGCATCAAACCGCCGCGCGGGTGGGTGATGCCACGATGAGATATCAAACTTTGGTTTCAAACTCGAAAGGGAATCCTCTGATTTACCGAATCCTCAATGCACCTAGAGCTTGCGGCGTAGATGGAGGAGTTTGCATTAGTTCGACCGGCCTCATCACCTGGAATCCTCTGCGCGATGATATATCCGACACCGACCCCGCTTCCCTTCGACGAATTGAAATCGAAGTTGAGGACTCCGTCACTCACGAAAAAGATCGTGCTCACTTTTATTTGTCCGTTCAAGATCCGAGTTTGGCACCCTATGAGCAAACACCGCAAATCGATTCACGATCCCCGAACGCTGACTTCTCCCTCCCTGAAATGAGTAGCTACACTCTGTCGGTCACAGCCAGCGACCCCAATGTCGAAGATATTTTGCACTACACTTGGTACGTTGACGGCGTCGTTCAATATGACGAAGGAAGTAGTTTTTTATATCGCACGAGCTTCTCCGACGGAAGCATCGACACCGACGGGGCTGGTCCACTGTTGGCCGGACAACACAAAATCCAAGTTGTCGTTAACGACGGCAACTACCAAGTTAGCACCAGTTGGACCGTCAGCGTGACCAACACCGTCGTCGCACCAACGATGATTTTTGATTTAGCCAGTGAACGAAAGGCCATGGACCCGTCAGAGAGCTTTCAGAACTTTCAATGGGGCTACGAGTTCGTCGACAGTTCGCTCTTGCAAATCGGCAGTATCGACAGTCTCGTTTTCACCGGAACCTACAAACGTGAAAACTTAAAGAAAAATTTTCTATGGTCACTCGATTTTTTAAACGGGACACTTTCAAAAACGGGGCACTATCAAGGGGTCGCCAGCTGGAATTTCTTTGATGGGCTTTATTGGTCCAGCGGGCTCGACACTCAAAAGCTGTCTTATAAAAAAGATGTCGCCACTCAGTCGATGGAGTTCTACGTCACTGGTCAAACCAGTCGCTACGGACCCTTTTCGACAACAATCGACGCGGACCGATTATTTGGTGACCTGACCAAATATCGTTCCCCCCTCGATGACTCTGACAAATGCTCGCCGTGCGATCGTCCCTTGAATCTCAATCCCTCTTCCGCTCACGGCTTTCAAACTCAAATTGGCAACGTCGGATATTATCTTGATGCGAACGGCAAAGATCTGTACTGGGACATCAATTCGAACACATCCAGCAAACTGCTTTTTAAATCTTTTGCCGCAGGTGAATCCGTCGGCGGCTTGGTTGTAAATCCCCGCACCAACCGTCTGTTTGTTTCCATTTTTGATGGAACCGCCGCCAATAATAAGATCTACGTTTTTGATGTGGCCCCCACTCTCGCCGCGACACCGACCTCACCCACTCAAGTCGGCATCATTGACGTGGCTGGCGCACACCCGCTCGACGCCACGATTCCATCTTTACCCACGACTCTTGCCCTTGATCCCACCTATTCGGCATCACCCGCGAGAGAAAATCGAATATTTGGTTTCCTCAAAGGCACCGGCGGAGTTGTGACTTTTGTCGACGCCATCGCAACCGTTCCCACCACGGCCATAAGATTATTCGTCGGAGCCGGCGTAATTAGCCCATCATTCTCTGACACCCTTAACCAAAGTTCGCGAATGCTTTTTGACCAGAGGTCCGATCTCATCTTCGGCGTCAGCCGTGAGGGGCAGCAGGTGTTTTCTATTAATCCCATCACCCTTGATTACAGTATGAATAGTATGCCGGCACCGATGGATTCATTCCTGATATCTAAGGACACCGGGCTCTCCCTACTCATCGACAAATCCCGACTCCAAGTCTACCGTGCCAAGTAAAAACTGGCACACTTTGATGTTGATCCTTGAGCATCGATTTTCGATTACTGGTGAATCATTTTAGCTGGTGGAGATCTTTCTCCAGCTTGTGGAATAAAAAAGTAGATCCTGATCTTAACGCGCGGGATTCCAGATCACGTATCCATTGTGATATTCGGCGTAGATCTGAAGGATGGCCGCCAGAATTCGCGGGCGCTTAGTCGTGCACCAATTCCTTCTGTGCAGTCGTTTGACGTTATCTCTGAACATCGCACACGTGTGATTGAGGCTAAAGAGCGGATCTTTGCCAATCTTCTTTAGCTCCCCTTGTCCCGTCACCGCAGCCCTGCGGCTCTCGTAGGTCACATGTTTACACTGTGGAAACGTCATTCTCACATCCGATGGGTAATGGGGATTTTCATCTGATTTGATGATCACGGTTTCTTCGGTCAGCGGCTTGACGTCCTCTAGCAGAGATCGTCTGGCGGGACCGCGTTCGTCCGGGCGAAGTCCATATTTCTTTCTCGAGATGGCAGCAAGCGGTCCTTTGGCCGGCATTCGTGACACTTTGAAACTCAGGATTCGACGCGTGTGGGTTTCGACCGCCACGGTGATTGACAACGGTTTGCATTTTGTATGCTCTAGAGTCTCCATGTCATCAAATTGAATCTCCACGGCCTTGGTCGACTTTAGATTTCTGGCGTCAAAGCTGAACTTGGCCATCCGAGCGAGAAATAAAATTTTTCGCTCGACGGTCTTTCGGTGAATCCGAACACGGCGAGCAATTCGGCGTTGCGAGGCGCCGTCACAGAGTCGCTCGCCCACATCTGTATTACATTGCCGCTTATTTTGTGCGTAGCAGGGATCAAAAGTTGCTTCAGAAAACGTTCGGCGACAACTCAAACACCGAAATCGAGCGACCGTCACCCGATCAGATTTGCGAAAATAGGTGCCAAAGCAAACCGAAGTCGCCCGAAGGTCGGCCCGTTCAAACTCTGGAGGTGGGCAATGAGGACA
>CALCCV010000220.1 GCA_937900305.1 uncultured Pseudobdellovibrionaceae bacterium
GGACTGGCCGTAGCAGAGGTGGTTTTAAAACATTTGAAAGTGCCAAATGTGCTTCGAATGATCGTCTATATTTTGACGGTCACTCAGGCCTTTTTGGTTTTTAGCGTTTTGGGTTTTGTGGACTTCTGGCTCAACTTTCGAGCCCGCTTGAGTCCCCGCCCAGGCGTATCGATACAAGATAAAGGTGGTATGTCATGAAGGTAATCTTACAAAAAGACGTGAAAGATCTCGGTAAAGTTGGCGATGTTGTGAGTGTTTCTGCAGGTTTCGCTCGCAACTTTTTATTGCCTCGTCAGATGGCTTCCGAAGCTACAGAGCGCCGAGTGAAAGAGTACGAACATTTAAAGCGTGTGGCCGAATTTAAAAAGAAGGAAGCTCTCGATGAGCGGAAAGCTTTGCTCGCTAAAATGGGCGGTTTGACGTTGAACTTTAAACGCCCAGCTGGTGAGGCTGATCGATTGTTCGGAACAGTCACCACGGCAGATATTTCTAAAGAATTGCAAAAACAAGGTTACTCTGTGGATCGTCGAGACATCCACCTTGAAGAGCCGATCAAAATTTTAGGACAACATAAGGCTTTGGTAAAGTATCCAGGTGGTCTTGAAACGGCATTGCAAATTGCGGTTGAGCGCGAAGGATAATCCCATTTGTCCTAAATGAATGGCGTTGATCAACTTGAGGTCGAATCAACGCAAAAAGCCTCGGGCGTGAACCGAGGCTTTTTTTTGGACTGAAGCTTGCGCCCAGTGCGTGAAAGAGAATCATGAATTTTATAACAGACCAGGAATTTTGAAAAAATTGAAAATTAGTCGCCTTGAACTTTTACTAAGTTAAAGCAACCGATTTCACGAGTCGCCAAAGGCAAAACGGCCATTGTTTTAATGGAGTTTTTAAAGAAAACAGCCATCCATTGTCCGTCTTTTACATCCACTTGCAATTCGTTGCGACCATTCGTACGAATCTCTGTCGAAGTCACTTTGGTCGAAAGTGTGAAGCCATCGTTAAACCAATGATCTCGTTTTTCATAGATGCCAGAACTCAAGTCGAGCTCTTCGCTTGTGCGAGCGTACTCCGTTTTCGGAGACATTGCTTCACCGCCATTTTCGATGACATCCCAATTTTTGGAAGTGCCGTCGACTTTGATTTTTAAGATGTTGCTAGATGAGTCGGATTCAGTGATGACCGAACAGCGTGTGGTCTCTTTATCGCCAGCATTGTATTTGGAAATGCCTTTGTACAAAGTGGTCCCCGCGTTGGCGATGCCAACTCCTGCAACGAATGCGAAACAGCCAATAATGGCAACTACAGATTTCATGATTCCTCCCTTTAAGTACCGTTCACGCAATTTCCCGGTGCAGAAGGAGTTGCCGGAAACCCCACTTGCGACCGTGAGGAGTTATCTCACACGCGGCATTCGCCTGCTACTGTCAGAAATCTAACAGGTGAATATTATAAAACTGGTGCCCGAAATTGTCTGTCCGGCATTTTGAGAGGAGATGGGATGCCAGAAGAACTTCAATTTAATGACAATCTTGGGCCATCAAATTTGCAAATTTTCACGGTCGATTGAATTTTTTTAAAAAAATGGACTCTTAAGTCCTTTAGAGATTTGCCCCTGGAGCAAAGTTGCGAGGTTTCGCACCCGGGTGTGCAGACGGAGATGAGGACGGTGGAACGTTGGTAGGTGGGGCTGATTGAGGATGCGAATAACCTTCTGGATCCGCATCTCGAAATCGGTTGTACTTTGCCTCGAACTTCAGTTTGACGGTGCCAGTGGGACCATTTCGCTGCTTGCCGATAATGACTTCAGCACCACCCTGTTTTTCAGGATCTTCTTTGTCGTAATACTCATCCCGATAAAGCATCATGATGACGTCGGCATCTTGCTCGATCGAGCCAGATTCTCGCAAATCGGAGAGCATCGGGCGGCGATCCGAGCGACTTTCGACAGAACGATTCAACTGGGCGAGAGCAATGACCGGAACTTGCAATTCCTTGGCAATCATTTTTAGAGCCTTTGAAATTTCAGAGACCGCTCGTTCTCGACTTTCAACCTTTTGTTTCAAATCCATAAGCTGAAGGTAGTCGATCATAATGCAATCGAGGGAGTGTTTTGATTTCAATCGGCGGCAGCGTGCGCGAATTTCGAAAGGGCTCAAGGCACCAGTGTCGTCGATGTAGAGCGGAGCTTCAGCTAGCACCGAGGCGGCATTTATGAGTTTTGGCCACATGGTGTCTTGAATTCGACCCGTTCGTAAATCAGTGAGCGAGACTTTGGCTTCGGAAGACAAAATCCTTTGCATCAAAGAAACCTTTCCCATCTCGAGCGAAAAGTAGGCCACTGTTTTTTTCTGGCGAAGAGCAATGCTCTCAGCAATATTTAGCGAGAAAGCTGTTTTTCCCATGGATGGTCGAGCTGCCACGATGGTGAGCTCCCCTGGGTGGAGGCCTGCGGTCATCTTGTCAAGTTCCGTAAAACCTGTGGCTAATCCAACCACGTCGGCCTTTTGCTGATAGCGCTCTTCTAGCTTTTGAATGGCATCTTTGATGATTTCCATTGACCCGGTCAGGCCGGAGGAAGAGCTCTTGTCTCCGAGTTTGAAGATCTCGCCTTCAGCGAAATCGATCAGAGAGTCGGCGTTTGCAAAATCCTGTTTGTAGGACTTTTCGAGAATCTGGGTTGTCGTGCTGATCAGTTTGCGCACCACGGATTTTTCGCGAACGATATTGGCGTGATCAGCAATGTTAGCGGCGGTGAATGTTTTGTCGAAGAGGCTGACGAGATAGTCATAGCCTCCAATTTCGTCGAGCTGGGCTTTGCTCTGCAAAAAATTGGTCACTGTCACAAGGTCGACGGCTTGTCCCTTGTTGTGAAGCTCTTTGACCGCTTCGAAAAGCTTTTGATTTACGGGAGCGTAGAAGTCATCAACATTGACGATGTCACCGACCACATCGATCGCATCGCGATCAATGAGTAAGCCGCCCAGAATTGACTGTTCGGCCTCCAAACTGTGAGGTGGAATTCGCGTCGACATGAGCCCCTCATCACACGCAGCGAGATCTTCGAACACAAATCAGCAGAACTCTAAGGGCTCAAGCCCAAAGAAACTCCGGCATGGAGGGCGTTCGAAATCGTTAACAAAAATGGCGGACTCTAACTAGGTGAAACTCAAGATGACCGCTGTTGCCGTGATAGATTCTTAACTACAGATTCTATTCTATGGGAAAGAAGACCCTGAACACAAATCTGAAACGCAAAAGATGCTTCGCAGAATTGTGTCTTCGAGATCCGCCAACTGGCAACACGATCGGCTTGAGGCTTGGAACCCTCAGACGAAAGAAATTCGTCTTATGAGTTGAGGGTGGCAGGAATGACTTCAGTGCCATTCAGCTTTTTCACGCGGATTTTGTAGCTATCAATTTTTTTCTTCAATGTGTTGCGATTGATTCCTAGCATTTGTGCAGTCTTAACCTGATTGCCGTTGTAAGCGCGCAAGGCCAGTTCCAACAAGGGCTTTTCGACTTGTTCAATAACGACGTTATAAAGGCCGTTCAAATCAATATTTTCGTCTTTTTGCTGTTGAAAAAGAACTTCTAATTTACTCTTAACGAGTTTTTCAAGGCTAACTGATTGAAGGTTAGCGACGAAAAGATGATCAGAATTATTCAGGTTTGGTGTCATCAATTTTACTCCCACTTTCTTTCCGCAATAGATATTGGATCTAATTGGTTCAGGGTCCTAAAGTTCGAACGACGACATGTCGTTCGCTTTATTTTCTATCTAGAATTTTCAGCTAAGAGTTTCCGATTGAGATTCTTTGCTTCGTCTTGTTGCCGTTGGGCGATGGGACTTGTCAGAGAGTTTTCTCGGTCACTCATGAATTGAACGTACTAAATATTTTTTAGACTCC
>CALCCV010000221.1 GCA_937900305.1 uncultured Pseudobdellovibrionaceae bacterium
ATTTTGCAACAGTCAGCCCCCCTCATTAAAAAGCTGAGCCTCGAATTGGGGGGTAAGAATGCGAACATCATTTTCGCCGACGCCCCTTTTGAAAAGATGCTTGAGACCACCATTCGCTCCAGTTTTTTAAATCAAGGTGAAATTTGCTTATGTGGCTCGCGCATTTTGATTCACAAAGACCTTGCGCCGGCTTTTAAAGCGGCCTTCGTTCAAAAGATCAAAAGTTTGCGCGTCGGAGATCCCACTGATGAAAAAAACTTTTTGGGTGCGCTGGTCAGTGCTGATCACCTCGCTAAGGTGCAAAGTTATTTGCAGATCGCCAAGAGGGAAGGCTTAAATTTTTTGGCCGGGGATGAACCTCTCGAGCTGCGAGCCGAAAATAAAACAGGGTATTTTTTAAGACCGCAGATCATTGATGGGGTGAAACCAACCTCGCGCCTCTTTCAAGAAGAGATTTTTGGCCCGGTGGTGACCCTCACCGAGTTCGAGTCCGAAGACGAGGCCCTCGAGCTAGCGAACGGCGTGAAGTACGGTTTGTCGGCATCGCTGTGGACGCAAGATTTGACAAGAGCCCATCGTGTGGCCCACAGCTTGGATGTGGGAACCGTTTGGATCAACACCTGGATGATGCGTGATTTGCGAGTCCCTTTTGGTGGCCAAAAGCAATCGGGCTTGGGGCGAGAGGGTGGTCATCACTCTTTGGATTTTTACACTGAGAGTGTGAACGTGTGTTTGAGTTTGTAACTGCTGACCTTGTCAGTAAGGAGTTCTAATGAAAACTGGTGAGATCGTTTTGGGCGCTTTAGCACCTCATCCACCCCACCTGGTTTATGCTGAAAATCCTCCACAGAACGAACCCCGCGCCGAATGCGGTTGGGAGACCTTGCGTTGGGCCTACGACGGTCTTCGGGCCTCAGTGAGGGCAGCTAAACCCGAGGTGATCGTATTGATGTCACCGCACTGGCGAACCTACGTGGGTTTTCATTTTCTGGGATTGCCACATTTTAAAGGTCTGTCGGTGGATCCCATATTTCCAAATCTTTTTCGTTACCAATATGATTTGAAAGTCGACGTGCCGTTGGCCGAAGCGATTTGTCAGGCCACGGCGCAAAAAGGTCTCGCAGCGAAAATGATGAGAAATCCAGATTACCGCATCGACTATGGCACCATCGTATCTTGTCACATGATCAATCCAGCTTGGGATATCCCAATCGTCGGAATTTCAAGTCATGCAGTATCGGCTTATTTCAATTTTGATGTGATGGAAACGACGATGAAAACGTTGGCCGAAGCCACACGCGAGGCGATTGCGAAGTCTGGTCAGCGCGTGGCTGTGATTGCTAGCAACTCGCTGTCTCACCGCCATTTCACCACTGAAAGCGATGTTCCGGAAGACATGAGCCGTGAGCACATCTATCATCACGGACAGTATCTCTGGGACATGAAGATGATCGAACTGATGAGGCAGGGCCGCGCTCAAGAGGTTTTGGATTTGATGACCGACTTCACCGAACAGGCCACCGCCGAAACAGATTCGGGAGCTCTCAGTTGGTTGTTGCACACTCTCAACGTGCCCACCTCTCCGGCCAAAATTCATGGGTACGGAAGCGTGATCGGAACTGGCAACGCTGTTGTCGAGTGGAAGGGAGTTGCGCTGTGAGTGCTTCAAAAAATCCGGTGATCGCTGGCTACGTTTTGCCAGGCTTACCGCAACCGCTGCTCACTCCCGACGCGAACCCAGGCTACAAAGATCTGCGACGGGCCTTTGATCAAGTTCGCGCTGAAATCGCGAATTCGAATGCGGACCTGATTGTGATTTATTCGACGATGTGGCCTTCGGTCATTGGTCATCAAATTCAGGCTCGACCGGCGCCGGAGTGGATTCATGTCGACGAAGAGTTTCATGATCTCGGTTCGATTCCGTACAAATTGAAAATGGATGCCGAATTTGCAAAGCTTTACGCGCAGATCGCACGCGAGCGAGGTCTCCACGCGCGCACGGTGGATTACCATGGCTTTCCGATCGACACGGGTTCCGTTGTGGCTCTGAAATTGATCAATCCTGATAATCGCATTCCCGCCACCATCGTTTCGAGCAATATATATTCTGATCGTGCTGAAACTTTTGTGTTGGGCAAAGCTGCAGCGGAGGCGGCCGAACGCAGTGGTCGCAAGGTGGTGGCCGTCATCGTTTCGACGCTGTCAAATCGTCTGCATCAAAGTTTCATCGACCCCCAAGGCGATAAAATTCATTCGCTCAAGGATGAAGAGTGGAATCAAAAAATTCTTGAGTTTTTAAAACAAGGACGCCTCGAAGATGTGGCGCAACTGTCTCGCCAAATTCATCGCGAAGCCCGCGTTAAAAAAGTCGGCAATTTCAAACCTTTTTGGTGGCTGTCGAGCTTCATGGGTGCCAACAATCGCTATCAAGGGGATGTGTTGTCTTACAATTCCGTTTACGGCACGGGATCTGCGGTGATTTCGCTGCACCCGGCGCCTCACGCAGCCCGGGATCTCGAATTTGATGAAGACAGTCCGGATCGCTATCAGGGCGAGCGCAATGTCTTAGCCCCGAGTGGCGAAAGTGTGTCTGAGTTTTCATCGCAGTTGTCGCTAACGGGTCCGATGTCTTCGTCCGCGCAGTCCTGGTCAGGCGCAGTCCCCGAGGGGAGTGGCAATGACTAGCTCTAAGGTGAGTTTACCTGATACTAAGGCGGTTTCCACTGATACTAAAAACACCATTAACTATCCTAACAGTCCCTTCGGTGAGCAGATTCCAGGAATTCCCACGGGCCGAGATGTCGAATGGCAACCGCTCGTCGACTATCGCCGCAATGGTGTGAGTGAAAACACCATTCACGGTGCCGTCGCCTGGTGTGCCGGTCACGAACCATTTCATTCCTTCGGCGGGAATGTTCTTTGTTACGGCCGATCGATGATGAAACTCTTTTATATGAAAGTTTTTGCTCAAGAGCTTGCCGCCTCAACATCTTGGCAGCAAAAAGCCATCAGCGTCGCCAGTCACAATGGCTCGGCCGAGCACGTTGAAGCCGCTCAATCTTTATTGAGCGAAGGCGAGTGGGGCTTGATGCAAACGCCGCTCGACCTTCCACTCGTGCAGTTTGGTCGCCAAGTTCGCAGGCCGCGCAGGTGGTTTAACAATTCCTCGGGTCACCACGCCGCCATTCTTTTGGGTTGCCGTTTAAAAAATTGGTCGCGCGTCGGTTACACACTTCCCAATCACGAAGTTTTCAAAGGCTATCAACGGATCGTGCGCGAAAACCTAGGCGCGGACTGGCAGCCTCTGCGAGTGGCTCGCGACGGAGATGGACTCCCGACCGTGTCGATGACGGTCACCGAGCTGGCCCAGTGTTATGCTGGGTTGGCGGCTCGCAAAGATGAGGATTGGATTTGGGAGGCGATGATTCGTCATCCCGATCTTGTGGGAGGCTTCAATCGCCTCGACACCACGATCATGAAATCCTGCCGTGGCCAGGTGATCGCCAAAGAGGGTGCCGATGGATTGTTAGGGATGGCCATTCAACATCCTGATTTTCCAAATGGTCTTGGCGTCGTGATTAAAATTGCTTCGGGTTGGAATCCTCAGGCCACCTGGTATCTGGCTCGCGGAATTTTAGGAGTGCTGGGTTTTGAACTTCGCAATCCTTATCCGCTTCGCCGGCAAAAAGCATTTTTAGTTCCCGGGATTGTACCGCCAGCTCTTTTGCAAAAGCTCGAGCAAATTCCCACCTGGGACGATTGGGATCCAGATCACGATCGCTGGTATTTCAACACCGATGAAACTCGGCAAGGAGTGCAACTGTGAATTCAATGACCGAAGCCATTTCCAGCGACCAGGCTCCACCCCCTGTTGGAGCCTACCCTCATGCCCGCCGTTTTGGTGAAATGCTTTTTTTATCGGGTGTTGGCCCTCGGGCCGCCAAAGGCTCAGAGATTCCCGGAGTTCATCTCTCGGCGATGGGCGAAGTCGTTTCTTATGACATCGAAGTGGAAACTGAATCTGTCATCCGCAATGTAAAAGCCATTTTGGAAAGTTCTGGAAGTTCTCTTGCTCAGGTGCTCGATGTGCAGGTCTTTCTCACCGACATGAAGAGGGATTTTGCGATCTTCAACCAGGTTTATGCCAAGCACTTTGCTTCGGTTGGTGCCACCCGAACCACGATCGAAGTCGGTGCGCTAGATCGGAAGAGCACACGTCTGAACTCCAGTCA
>CALCCV010000222.1 GCA_937900305.1 uncultured Pseudobdellovibrionaceae bacterium
TCATAAATTTGTTGCAATTGCAGATCGCTCACAGGCTTGTCTAACCAGAAGTTGTGCGTCCTAGCTTCGAGAAACAATGTTTTTTGCGCCGATGGATTGAGAGGTTCTGAACCTGACATACTTATTTCCTTTCGTAAAAATGGAATGAGAAGCTATTTCAAATCAAATCGATCTAAATTCATAACTTTTGTCCATGCAGCTGCGAAATCGTGCACGAACTTCTCCTTGGCATCTGCACTTGCGTAGACTTCAGATAATGCCCGCAACAGAGAGTTGGATCCAAAAACAAGGTCGGCTCGTGTGGCTGTCCACTTCACCGCTCCAGTTGTGAGATCGCGACCTTCAAATACATCTTGGGTTGCGGACGTGGCCTTCCAACTGATACCCATGTCGAGAAGATTGACAAAAAAATCGTTGCTCAGAGTGTCTTTTTTGGTTGTGAAAACTCCGTGCTGACTTCCGTCAGAGTTGGCGTTGAGCATTCGCAGCCCGCCAATCAACACCGTCAGTTCTGGCGCCGTGAGAGTTAGCAACTGAGCCCTGTCTAACAAAAACTCCTCGGCCGGAACGGGATATTTTTTCTTCACAAAATTGCGAAATCCGTCGGCGTAAGGTTCAAGAACCGCGAAAGAATCGACATCGGTTTGCGACTGACTCGCGTCCATTCGGCCCGGAGCAAACGGAAGACTCATGGCAACACCTGCGTTTTTTGCGGCCAGCTCAACGGCCGCATCGCCACCCAAAACGATGAGATCGGCCAACGAAACTTTTTTCCCACCTGGCGAAGACTGATTGAAAACTTTCTGAACGTCCTCGAGCTTCGTCAAAACTTTAGATAGCTTTTGGGGCTCGTTGACTGCCCAATCTTTTTGAGGGGCTAGGCGAATTCTTGCGCCATTTGCACCACCCCGTTTATCGGAGCCCCGAAAGGTTGAAGCCGCTGCCCACGCCGTAGAGACTAATTCTGAAACCGACAGCCCACTGGCCAGAATCTTCGATTTCAATTCTGCAACGTCTTTTGCATCAATCAACTTGTGATTTACGACGGGGATCGGGTCTTGCCAATCCAACTCTTCCTTGGGAACCTCTGGACCCAAGTAGCGTGCGCGTGGGCCCATGTCACGATGAGTGAGTTTGAACCAAGCTCGCGCGAAGGCATCCGCGAACTCTTCGGGATGAGCCATAAATCGGCGAGAAATTTTTTCGTACACAGGGTCATGGCGAAGTGCCAAGTCGCTAGTGAGCATCGTCGGAAGATGTTTTTTTTCAGGAATGTGCGCATCAGGAATTGTGGCTGCTGCATTTTTGGCGATCCACTGATGGGCTCCAGCGGGGCTTTTCGTCAACTCCCACTCGTGGCCAAAAAGATTTTCAAAAAATCCCATGCTCCACTTCGTCGGCGTCGAAGTCCAAGTGACTTCAAGCCCACTTGTAATTGTGTCGGCGCCGTGGCCTTTACCAAAACTATTTTTCCATCCGAAACCCATTTGTTCGATCTCTGAAGCCTCAGGTTCCGGCGCGACGTGTGTTGCCGCCGCAGCCCCATGAGTTTTACCGAACGTGTGCCCGCCCGCAATCAAAGCCACTGTCTCTTCATCATTCATCGCCATCCGAGCAAAGGTATCGCGAATGTCTTTTGCAGAAGCTATGGGATCTGGTTTTCCGTCGGGACCTTCCGGATTCACATAGATCAAGCCCATTTGCACGGCGGCCAAAGGATTTTCAAGATCCCGCGTGTGAGGAACTTTGCTATCGTCGTCTTTCACCAACACGGCGTGATTTTCAACCACCCCCGGAGAACCGCGCGAATACCGGTCGTCGCCACCCAACCATTTTTTTTCCGAACCCCAGTAGACATCTTGGTCCGGCTCCCACACATCTTCACGCCCACCACCAAAACCAAAAGTTTTAAATCCCATCGTCTCTAGCGCCACGTTCCCCGTCAAAATCATCAGATCTGCCCACGAAATCTTGCGACCATATTTCTGTTTGATCGGCCAAAGCAATCGTCGAGCTTTGTCGAGGCTCACGTTATCTGGCCAGGAATTCAGTGGCGCAAATCGCTGCTGACCACGGCCTCCACCTCCACGTCCATCTCCAATTCGGTAAGTGCCCGCGCTATGCCAAGCCATGCGAATAAAAAGCGGGCCGTAATGACCAAAGTCAGCCGGCCACCAGGGTTGAGAGTCCGTCATGAGCGCCGCTAAATCTTTTTTTAGTGCCGCGTAGTCTAGACTTTTAAATTCTTTAGCATAGTCGAATTCTTTTCCCATCGGATTCGACTTCGCTGAATGCTGATGAAGTAGTTCAATCTTCAACCGTTTCGGCCACCAATCTCGACTGGAGGTTTCGCCACCGCTTGCTGATTTATTGTGAAATGGGCATTGGGATGAATTGCTCATAAAGATTCCTTTCCTTTTCCTTTAAACCAATTTGACGAGATGCTTTTTTTCTCACACACTCCGCGTTTGCGCAAATCCTCCGTCAAAATCTGACGGATTAAAAACTTCGAGATGCTAAGGATCGAGTCGAATTCTGTCCAGGCAATTCCACCTTAACCATTTCGACGAGTGGAGGCTTATTC
>CALCCV010000223.1 GCA_937900305.1 uncultured Pseudobdellovibrionaceae bacterium
CCCTGGATCAAACCAGCGCAAAGACTGTTTAAGGACGAAGATCTGCCCGCAGGTGAAGCTAAGCGACAACTCTATGAGCTCTCACGCAAACTTTTGCTGGATGCTGGATATCTCGAAATTGGCATGGATCATTTTGCCAAACCAACAGATTCATTGGGTCGAGCCCAAGCCAATAAGACCTTACATCGAAATTTTATGGGGTACACTGAGCTTCGCACAGATCTGTTGCTCGGCTTAGGAGTCAGCTCCATTTCGGAAACTCCTTATTCCTTTCACCAAAACGAAAAGTCTTTAGAGCCCCACAAACAGGATCAGCAGTCTTTTCAAGGTTACCGAAAACGCATTGAAAGCGGCGAAATTCCCACTCTCCGTGGCCATGTTCACAGTTCCGAAGATTTGGTCAAACGAGAACAGATCTTGAATCTGATGACCCAGCTCGCCGCCAAATGGGAAAACTCTGCCGAGTTTGAATCCGCTAAAATTTTTCTACGTGAGATGGAGTCTGACGGTCTGGTGAAAGTCGAGGCCGACGGTCTTAAAGTCACCGAAGAGGGAAAAGCTTTTCTTCGCAACGCCTGTGTATTTTTTGATCGACGACTTCGGCATCATCAACCACAAACTCGCATTTTTTCGCAATCGATTTAACGCTGACCTATTGCCATGGAGTGACCATGCAAGTTCGAGTATTGATAATGGGCGCCGGGTTCAGCGGACTGACCCTCGCCCACGAACTCCGAAAACGAAATTTTGAAGTCACAATCGTTGACCAGGCGATGGCCGTCGGCGGACTTTTACAAACTCAACAGACGGCCCATCAGCTGGCTGAGACCGGGGCCAGCGGATTTTTTTTGACTGACAACTTAGCCAAGCTCCTGCAAGAGCTGCAAGTGCCCCTTCTTGAGCAACTTCCCGAGGCCAGCAAGAAGTACATTTACCGCAATCGTCTTCGTCGCTTTCCACTTGGTTTTTTCGAAACCTTGCAGTTTATTTTTAAATCGGTGCCTCGGCTTGTTTTAAAAACACCCTTGCACGCCCGCCCGCAAGAAACCGTTCACGATTGGGCTCTGCGAAACTTTCCCCGCGCGGCAGTGCAGTATTTAATCGAGCCCTTCTTCCAGGGAATTCACGCGGGCGACCTGAAACAAATGCAAGCGAACTTAGTCCTGGAGCACTTTTTCAAGCGCACCAAAGCAAAAACCAAACGGCGGTACGTAGCCCCTCAGCGTGGAATGAGCGAATTTTTAGAAATTCTCACCAAACGATTGATCAAAGACGGAGTTGAATTTCAATTGGGTCGCAATGTCTCAAACGACTCGGGCCTTGCCGACTTGCAACGTGAATTTCGCTGTGATCTGACCGTTCTAGCCACCTCCTTAAAAGCCGCCGAAAATTTATTACCGCAAGGGAGCGTGACCCGAGCCACGATCGGCAAATGCAAGATGGTGGGCATGGTGAAAATGAACATCGCATTTGACCTCACCACTCAGCGCCTGCCCGGATTTGGCATCCTTATTCCCCGTGATCAAAAACTAAAAACGCTTGGGATCCTCGCCAACACTCACATTTTTGCCGACCGAGGTTTGTCTTACAACGAGTCGTGGCTGATTGGCGGCGCACTCGGGCCCGAGGTGCAGATTTTCAATCAACAGGGGTTGATCAATCTCGTGCAAACTGAACGGAAAAGGATTCTGGGGGATGCTGGAAAAATTCAAGAAGTTTTGATCGCACGATGGCCGCAAGCCCTTCCACAATATGATCATCACCTCGCCAAACTCCATCAATTCATTCGAGTAGACCAAGTTTCACCTCAGCCCGAATTCAAAGACCTTTTTTTTGCAGGCAACTACTTGCGGGGCATCGGTCTAAGTCAATCCTATGACTACAATCTCACTCTCGCCGAACATCTTGAAAATTTGCGGAGTCAAAAATGAAACCAAAAACTGGCATCATCCTAATGAACATCGGCACACCCAAAAGTCCCGCCCCCGAAGACGTTGGCAACTACCTGAATATTTTTTTGATGGACAAGGATGTGATCAACCTTCCTTTTTTATTGCGCTGGATTTTGGTTCACCTCTTGATCGTTCCGCGCCGCAAACACGCCTCCGCAAAAAAGTACCAAAAAATCTGGCTCGAACAAGGATCCCCTCTTTAGATCGGAAGAGCACAC
>CALCCV010000224.1 GCA_937900305.1 uncultured Pseudobdellovibrionaceae bacterium
GTAGACTAGCTCTGCCATGGCAGCCTCTGTTACTGGTAAATTTGTTGTTTTCATGTAGTCAGAATTTTTAGATTTACGTAAAAACTGACGCACTAAACGTGTCAGCTCCTGATTTTTGAATGTCCCGTTGGCTTCGTCCAACCTTAAAAGGACATTCAACAAATATTCGGCCGGTGTTAAATGGGGTCTTACATAATGTGTAAAAATAGGTGTTGAGTGTGCGCTCAAATAATTAACAAACGACTCTTTTGTTTGCCCATGCTGATCTAAAAAAACTAAAATATTGCCTGTATAATCAATATCCAATGCTCGACTTTTAAATGCTCTCTCAACAAGCTCGTACACCTCAACTGAAACAAATTCCTTCTCTAAAATATATTTGTAGAACTCAGATACAATTTTTGATTTTAAAAAAGCAGCCGCTCGTCCAGATTTCGATGCCTTTGCGTTAGAGGTTCTTGAATGGCCTCTTACATCATTGGGTGCTGGCAATGCCTAACTTGAAAGAAATGTTGAGCAAAGCCAAGGAACAAGAGGCGGCAAAGGCAAAAAGAAACCTCACACGAGGTATTCGTCCTGACACTTACTTAATTGATCTTCGAAAATCTGAGGCCGCTGTATCAGAGACGGACCATAAGCAAAACCTCGGGGAACCAAACTTGAGTCAAAGTGCAGCCAAACCTAGGACAAACCTAGGACAAACCTCGGACAATCCTAAGACGGAACCTAGGACAAATATAGGACAATCCTCGGACAATCCTCGGACAATCCTCGGACAAACCTAGGACAATTTCGCCGTTTCGAGCCCTTTCGGGATTACAAAAAAATATCACTCTTTTGGTCTATGAAATTTGTCGTTTAAAAGGTGGGCGAGTTACCGGACCGGTCGCGGTTGAGTTCTTATTCCAAAAACTCAATTCGACTCGTCTATCAATCCAGAAGAGCATTCAACGGCTTGAGCAAAAAGAAATTATCATTCGAATAGAATCTCGCTCTGGACGTGGCGGTTGGACCGTTTATGAACTCCCGGAACAAGTGTGGAACGAAATTCTTCAATCAGAATCCTCGGACAAACTTAGGACAAACTTAGGACAAACCTCGGACAATCCTAAGACGGAACCTAGGACGGAACCTAGGACAAACGCCTCTAGTAGTAGTAGTAGGAATTTATATATTAAAGAATCTACTACTACTCAGCCCAACTTTTCCGAACTTGATCTTTCGGTGGTTCAGCCATTCGGAATTACCACCTCGGTTCTTGCACGATGCGTTGAGCTTTATCCAAATCTTCAGGCTGAGCAGCTCGAGGTTTTAGTTTTTCGGTTTGCAGAGTTTGTAAAGGATCCTAAGAACAAGGTCCAAAACGCACGAGGATTCTTTATAAGCTTGGCAGAACAGGCAAGTAAGGGTCAGGTTCCCCTCGACCATATTGAAACGCCTGACGAGCGTTTAGTGCGTTTATTCGTAGAAAAGCAAAAAGAAGCGAAATCCCGCCGCGAGGACGTCGAACGCGCCGCACAAGAATTCGAATGCGAAGCATGGATTGAAAGTCTGACTGAAGAGATGAAACTCACTCTCGTTCCAGAAACAGCATTATTGAAGAAGGGTACTGCTGCTCACTTAGCAATGATGAAAAATCATTTTATTGAGAATGTGTGGCCCCAGCGGCGTACAGAGATTCTTGAAATGAAGTAAGTGTGTGAACACCCGTCACAGCAGAAGATTTCGCATTGGTAATGATTTCATGGTGAGCGGATTGCTCTTGCGAGGGTGAAGTTTAGTGGTTACTTATGGGGTAGGGGAAGGTGTATTCAAAATTTTCCTTATCCAGAAACCATAAGCCGGATCTGGGTGACAGGCACGGGCGTTGGTACTGATGGCAAAAGTAAGGACCCAGTCAGTCGTTTTCTAGGCCGAAAAATATAGACACAAAAAATTGATGGTGGACTGCACGACAACAAAATGGAGTGCGATCTAAAAAATTGGACTTGAAGAGAAAATCTCAGGCACCCAATCGCATACCCAAAGCGCTGAGGGTGTGCAGTTGGGGTACGGGGACGTTCTATCTATCGAACATAATTCAGGAGTGGCGCGGGCACACCATCCCCTCTTTTTCCTGACCACCCGCTCTCTTCGATATCAGGTGGTCAGGAAAAAGAGGGGATGGTGTGAGTGCATGTAACGAAGAGAAGTAGAAGAGGAGGGGAGGATAAATAAAAAAAGAGGAGAGATGAAGAATAGGGATCGGGATCAAAAAGTGGGAGGAGAAATACAAAAAATAAAAGAGCCAAAAACAACAAAACAACTAACCAAGAGGAGGTACCTATAGAAGCAGAAAATAAAGACGAGGAAGTTAAAACCACAAAGGAGGGAGCCAAAAATATCGTATTAACAAGAAGGGATTTAGACATTTTTGAATTTTGCTTAGAGATGAAGTTTGCAGACTTAAGTCAGCTTCATCAAAAGTTCTTTTCAAATCTCCAGTCTGGCGAAAGGAGCAAATCGGACTGGTGGGCGAGGGAGCGATTAGGACTTCTTAAACAGCACGGATTTTTAAAAACGAAGCGGTTCACATTTTCCGGAAAAACCTATTTTTTGGCAAATGAATTAGCGCACATTGCGCTTAAGAACATGCGACCTCTCCGCGGCTACGTGCGGGCGCTCGAAGAAATTGACGTGCGTACTTTTGATCACGACTTACGTGTGATTGATGTGCGTCTTGCGCTCGAGCAATTGGGGCGTGCCACCAATTGGGTGTCAGAGAGACAGTTAAAATCGGATTTAGCACTAGTGTCTGGACTGTCACGTCCGTATCAGCCGGATGCGATTTATCGGAATAAGTTTGGCGAATCGATGGCTTTTGAGCTTGAGGTGACGGCCAAGAAAAAGGATCGCTACGCGGACAAAATCAGAAAATATGTAGAGGTCATTAGAGAGGCCGAACTGCGAAGCAAAGGCTTTAAGGGAGTTCTTTTTGTTGTCTGTAACGATCACATATTTGGCGTCTTAAATGATCTAACAAGGAGGCATGACGGAAAGTTCAAAATCGAGAAGTTCTCAGATCTTGTTGCGGAAAGGGAAATAGTGACAGGTCCAAAGCAGGAGGTGGGTTGATGGTTAATGAGAAAAAGGGGTTTTCAGAGGCAGACAATGAGATGGCCGGGCGAATGCTCATGATGGGTGCGGTCGCAGCGGTTGCCATTTTTGCATTGCTCGTATCTCCCATCGTGATCGGCGGGTTTACCATTGGGCTAATCTGGTATGGGGCTTACATGGAGGAAGGGGAGCCAAACGGTGAAAAACTCGCATGGCCAGTGGCGCTCACGTTGACCGTTTTTGTCTATTTGTTCGGCACACCGTTTTTACGGACTCATTACATGGAGGGTGTTTTATTCACCGACTTTGTTCAGTGGACGAGTGATCAGGTGTGGGGTGTGATCGGCACGCTCAATAGCCTTTTGCCAAGAAAGATGGCGATCAGAAATATCACGGTCGATCAGGTGAGGTTTTATGCGTGGTCGCTAATTCCAGTAGCGATTGCTAGCTTTTACTACCTTCACCGGAAAGCCGCCGGCCGTGGAGTGTTCGTTTATCGGGTGTTTCATTTATGTCTCACGCCATTTCGATTGCTTGCGGTGCGCGGGCTTTGGGTGTTGGGCTTTTTTGGTGTTTTTGCACTCATAGGCCTCATATTCCACATACCTAGTTGGATCCGGCAAGGGTTGGGCTTCACGTTTTTAAATCTCATGGTTTACACGTTTATTGTTGCAAAGCGTGAGGAAAGGAACTTGGCGAGAATTTTACCTAAAGAGGGTGAGGAAACGCGGCTCTCAGGACCCATTTTGTTAGGCTCCGTCAAAGGACGTCCGGGAAATAAAGTCAGGCTCACTGAAGATCAGCTCAACCACCACGTTCATATTGTAGGAGCATCGGGATTTGGAAAAAGTGTGCTGCTCTCCCATGTGATTCAAAATCGAATCCAGTCAGGAAGTGGACTCTTGTTTGTGGATCTCAAAGCTGACTTTGAAACCATCCGCCAGGTGGTTTCCCATGCCAATGCCTCAGGACGCATGAAGGATCTTTACATCTTTTCTTGCGGGAATCCTGAAGTTTCGAGTCCCTACAATTTGCTTGGTTCAGGTACGGCAAATCAGCTGAAAGACCGCATCATGGGTGCGCTCAAATGGAGTGAAGAGTTTTATAAAAACGAGGCGTCAAGCTTTCTACTAAAGTTGCTCCGAGGGCTTACTTATATGCGGGATCAAAGTGGTACCGCGATTGATCTGGCTACGGTCCTCAAGTGCACGGAAAACTCTCAAATCATCGAGACGATGATTGAGCAGTTGCCAAAGTCCGAAATCGAACTGACGAGCCAGCTTGAAGATCTCTTGTCCAGTCTTGGAAAGCCTGAAAGATATAAAGCTCTCCAGGGATTGAGATCGCAGCTGGAGGCACTCGTCTATTCCGACATCGGGCATTTGCTGACTGAGAGCACAGGTGGCATTGATCTTTTTGAAGCAATAGCCCGTCGGAAGATTGTTTACGTGCTGCTCGAT
>CALCCV010000225.1 GCA_937900305.1 uncultured Pseudobdellovibrionaceae bacterium
CCTTGATCCTTACTCCAGCGATGGCCACGATGGAATTGTTAAAGATGGCCAAATTTTGAATGACGAGTCTGTGAAGGTATTGGCCGAAATGGCCACGGTGTTGGCCGATGCGGGAGCTGATTTTGTAGCCCCGTCCGACATGATGGATGGGCGTGTTCGGGCGATTCGTGATGCGCTGGAAGCTCAAGGTCACGCTGATACGGGAATTATCGCTTACACCGCTAAATATGCTTCGGCGTTTTATGGACCCTTCCGCGACGCTTTGGATTCGGCGCCACGATTTGGCGACAAGAAAACATACCAGATGGACCCCCGCAATGCCCGCGAAGCCTTAAAAGAGGCGAAGCTGGACATTCAAGAGGGTGCCGACATTTTGATGGTTAAGCCAGGTTTGCCTTACCTAGATATCATCTCACTCTTCAAGCGGACCTTCCCAATTCCAATTGCCGCTTACAATGTGAGTGGGGAGTATGCGATGATCAAGTTCGCTGCTTTGGCAGGAGCTCTTGATGAACATCGTGCGGTCGACGAAATGCTCATGGCACTTCGACGAGCGGGCAGTGATTTGATTTTCACATATTTTGCGAAG
This sequence comes from uncultured Pseudobdellovibrionaceae bacterium, assembly GCA_937900305.1. GTDB lineage: Bacteria > Bdellovibrionota > Bdellovibrionia > Bdellovibrionales > Bdellovibrionaceae > CALCCV01. The sequence continues at coordinate 590 of CALCCV010000225.1, forward strand.
CAGTGGTGCCTGCAGAAAAAGTGACACCTGAGTTGAGTCCTAATGACACTTGCTTCAATCTTGCCTTCAGATTTTAAAAAATCCAACAAGAAGGTTTGATGAATGAGGCGAAAAGAACGCACTCACTGAAAGATAACAATTTTGGCCGACGAAAGATTGGACTCGCAGTTTGAATCGGCCTATAAATTTGTCATGACGTTTTTAATACAAGCCACCGACGTGGCCGAAAAATTAATCTTGGTGATTTTGTTTTTGCTCTCAGTTTGGTCCATCGCGATCATGGTGGATCGTCGTCGTGTCTTGCGGGCCGAAAAGGCTCCGGATGACCTGATGGTCTTGAAAAAATCGCTGGAAGAAAAAAACATCTCGCACGTAAAAAATTGGTCAGAGAAAAACTCATCATTTTTGGCCAGAGCTTTGCGAGAGGCGTTGCGAGCTCCGCACGATGCCGAAGCCATCGATCGGGCGGTTTCGAGCTTCGTGAAGCTCGAACGAGTTCGTTTGGAGCGTGGACTTGCGGTGCTGGCAACGTTGGGTGCGAATGCTCCGTTCATAGGATTGTTTGGGACCGTGTTGGGAATCATTCGTGCGTTTGCCTATTTGGGGACTCAAAGTGGCTCATCGGCGGTGATGACCGGAGTTTCTCAGGCGCTCTATGCGACGGCCTTTGGTCTTTTTGTCGCGATTCCGGCCGTCGTCGCCTATAATATCTATTCAAAAAAACTGAAAGATCTTTTTAGCACCGTGGAATCTCTCCGCGATCTTTATATTTCTCGATTGCGGGGTTCGCCCGTTTCAACGGATGCGCCGGGGGTGCGCTAGTGGCGGGATCGTCAGTGGACAACTCTGAGGACGCGCTGATTTCAGGAATTAATGTCACACCGTTTGTGGATGTTGTTTTGGTGTTGTTGGTGATCTTCATGGTCACCGCTCCCCTGCTAGTGAAAGACATCCTCGACGTGAAACTTCCGAAAACCAAAAGTGGTGACGGTCAGGTTGTGCAGACTTTGGGTGTGGCGGTCAATCGCTCGGGTCAAATTCTTTTGAACGGCAACATCACTGACGAGGCCGGTTTGCAGCTGGCCGTAAAAAGCACTTTGGCTCAGCACCCTGATGCTCAAGCGATCATTGCGGCGGATGTTGAAGTGCCGTACGGCAAAGTCGTACGAGTGATTGATCTTTTAAAAACCTCTGGCTTAGAGAAATTTGCGGTGCAGATTGAACGAGACGAAACTGATAAACCCATCACCGAGTGATCAGGAGGGTTGGCCTCCCGCACTTGTTTCGCTTCTCATTCACGGCGGATTTGTAGTCGTGGCTGTGTTGCTCGGCCACTTTTCGGGTCCCCGGTCCGAAAAGAAAAAGCCTGTCGAATTTGAAGTTGTGCAATTTCCGAAGGCGGCTCCAGCTTTGACCATTAAAAACCCTGTGCCTGAGAAACCTCCTGATCGACCGCCAGAGCCAGAAGTTCGAAAAGTTTTTGGTGTCAGTCGAAAGGCCCTTACCGCGTCGGCTTCGGCCGAGGGGGCTGCCGAAGTGAAGACCGGAAATACGGTGACCAAAGAAATGGATGATCTGAATCTGGAAGCGGACGATGCGGACTCTTTGCCGATTCCGGCCGATGAGTTTTTGGTGGAAAGCATGCCTGTGCAGCTCAACGAATCCAAAGTCGTATATCCCGAAAACGATCGCAAAGATGGAATCGAAGGGCCGGTGATGATGGATCTTTTGATCGACCATCACGGGAAAGTTCGCCAGGTAGATGTCATTTCCGGTCCCAGTGCGACTTTGAAAGAAGCGGCGAAAGCCGGTGCCTTTCAGTTTGTTTTTCGACCAGCAAAAATCAAGGATCAGGCGGTGGCTGTAAAGATTCGTTACACCTATCGATTTGTTTTGGAGGCTCAGTGAGAGTGAATTTAGGTTTTGGAGTGCGGTGGTCGTTGGTTTGCCTGACTTCGATTTTTCTTCTCGGCGGGCGCGTGGGTGCCCAAGAGTCAGAGCCGAAAGCCTCGGCGAGCCCGATGGTTGAGCCAATCATCGTTGAGCCAATTGCAACTGTCACGACAGAGGGTGTGGGAAAAGTGACCGGCGTGGTTTTAGAGCGAGGACGTTTGGTTCCGCTTCGGGATGTGGGCGTTTTTATTTTGCCGCATCGATTGAAAGCTACGACCGACCAAAAGGGCCAATTTGTTTTTGACGCTGTTCCCGCGGGTCCTTGTCAGCTAGCCGTCAATGCGGCTGGTTTTGTTCGCAATGAAACCAATTTGACCGTCGTTGCAGATGAAACTGTGACTCTTGGGAAAACCTTGATGGAGCGCGAACCCGACGCAGGATTTGAAACTTTGGTTTCGGCAAAAAAAATTCGACGGGACGATTCCACTAAATCTTTAGACCAAAAAGAATTTTTATCTCTGCCCGGGGCCGGCGGCGATCCGGTGAAAGCGGTCCAAAATCTTCCTGGTGTAAATCGGGTTCAGAGTTTTTCATCTCAAGTGGTCATTCAAGGATCTTCGCCGCAAGACACCAAGTACAACGTCGATGGACACGACGTTCCCTTGGTTTTTCACTTTGGTGGTTTAACCTCCGTTGTGATGCCAGAAGCTGTGGAGCAAGTGGATTACCTTTCGGCTGGATATGGTCCGGAATATTCACGTGCGATGGGTGGAATTATCTCACTCAAAACTCGGGACGCCGAAGTTAGCGAGCGAGACAGCAAAGGATTTTTTTTCTTCGATACATTGAAGGCAGGTGGACTGTTTGAAACAAAGCTGAGCGAAGATTCGTCTCTGTTGGTGAGTGCACGTTACAGCTACGTCGGCCTTTTGTTGGCTGCGATTGCTAAGGACAACGATGCTTTCGATTTAACGGTGGCGCCGGAGTTTATGGATTTTACGGTGATCGGCACTCATCGACTCAACGACCAGGACCGACTGAGGATCATTGGTTTGGCGTCGCGGGACGTTTTGGAATTTTTGTTGAAGGAACCGGTGAGGGCAGATCCGGGATTGCGGGGAAGCTTCAAAAACGAAACGGTCTTTTATCGATTGATTCCCCAATGGGAACGAAAGTATGGCGATGGTGATGCTCTTCGGGTTTCGATGGGAGTTGGCCAGGATTCCATTTTGGCAGATCTTGGCGACAACTACTTTAAGGCCAAGACTTGGGTGACGACGGCGAGAGTGGAGCGTGAACAGTTTTGGTCTGCAGACTGGAAAGCTTTTTCGGGCTTAGATTTGTCTTACGGTCAGGCTAACGTGGATGTGCGTTTGCCAATTTTGAAAGGCGATGGTGGCGTCGGAAATCCAATTTCTTCTGGCAAAGAAAAGGAAGTGAGTACACGCACTGATGTCATTGGTTTGGGAGCTTATTTGCGCAATGAATGGAAACCCGATGGTGGGGCATGGACATGGATGCCTTCGGCGCGGTTTGACTACTTCAATTTGACGAAGCAGTCACTTCTTGCTCCACGTTTTGGATTTAAGTATCAACACAACCCGGATCTATTGCTAAAGGGCGCCACGGGTTTGTATTATCAAGCGCCCGAGCCACAGCAAGTGAATTCGTCCTTTGGAAATCCTGACATCAAGGCTCCTTCCGCCATTCATCTGACCACAGGCTTTGAGCAGGATTTGCACGTTGAAAACTTTTCGGCTTTGAGTTTGGGGGCGAATCTTTTTGATCGGGAGTTTCAAAATCTCGTCGTTGATTCTAAACAGTTCATTCAGCGTGATGGTGTTTTGGTTCCAGAAATTTATAATAACGAGGGACGGGGTCGGGCTTACGGTGCAGAAATTTTGCTCAAGGGCGAGCGGGGCACCTATTCGGGTTGGATCGCCTACACCTGGAGTCAATCGACAAGATGGGATCCCAATCGTCCAGAGTACAAATTTGCCTACGATCAAACTCACAATATCAATCTGATCGGGGCCAAAAAGTTTTCGAATGATTGGAAGGTTTCGGGCCGCTACCGATACGTCACCGGCAATCCTTATACACCGGTCTTGAGTTCGGTTTTTGATGCTGATAACGACACCTACATTCCAATGCGAGGCCCGATTTATAGCGAAAGGCTCGGCGCTTTTTCGCAGTTGGACCTCCGAATCGATAAGATTTGGACTAAAGCAGAGTCCATTTATTCCGCTTACCTCGATATTCAAAATCTGCTCAACACGAAGAATCCTGAATCTCTTCGCTATGCTTATGACTACTCAAGATCTGAAACCATCAGTGGGCTGCCTGTTTTGGTGGCACTTGGTTTGAAAATAGATTTGTAAATGAAATCATTGAAAGAGAGAATTGCATGAAAAAAATTTCGATGACTGCGCTCGGAATGATAGCTTTGCTTTGCACTGGCTGCGGCGACAGTGATTTGCCGGATTCTTCCGAGCTTGGCAAACTGAAAATTCTCACGATCAAGTCATCCATGGCCGCGGGCGACGGGATCAACACTTTGGCGGAGTATTCGCCCGGCGATGGTCCGATCACTCTCACTCCGGTGATTAGCTACCTCAACGGCGCAAATGGAACAACTTTGTCTTATGACATACAAGCGTGCGTGGACCCCGGAATTTACGTTGGGGCCGAACCCAGCTGCATCGGCAATCCGACCATGGTCAGTGTTGGCTCAGGAAATATCACTTCGCTGGATTTTGCTCATTCTTTCACCGGTGCTGCTGACCCGGCGACGCTCACCTTGCCATCGGCGGCAGTGATTTTTTCAAATCGCAGTGCCGTTGAGCAATTCAATGGGGTGACTTATTTGATCACTTATTCGGTGACCGCTTCGGATGGCAGCCAAGCCAGATCCATCAAACGTCTTGTTGTTTCGACAAGGACTTCCAAAAATTTCAATCCGATCCTGGCGGATGTTTTCGGCAATGGGCAGACGTTGTCGAGTTTCCCTGCCGGTGGAGTGGTTACCTTGACCGATGTGATTGGCGCGACAGGTGCGGAAGGTTTTCAACAAATGAAGGATGACGAATCATTGATTGATCGGCGCGAGTCTCTGGTGACTTCCTGGTTCGTTTCTGATGGCGAGCTGAAATATCTCAGAACCACCGAAGGTCTAGGCACCGAGCTTGAAATTCCAGGCGCGTTGCCCACCACTCGTTCTAAGTTTGTTATTGCCGTATTGCGGGACGAGCGCGGTGGTATCGATTTTCATATCAAAACCTTTCCGTAACAGAATTTAGGGAGAGCTAATGCAAGTTCACCTTGGCTAACTTGCGAAAGTCATTGCATCGCATGCCAAAAAAATAATTGCGCTTTTAAAAATTCGAGCGCAATTAATGAAGAGTCATCTAAGCGATTTCGCAAAAAGGAATTTTTATGCAAGAGCTTCCAAGGCGTAATGAGCTTAGCGAGGCAGAAGAGCACGTTGAAATCAATGGGCTTGGCGAGCTAGCTGACTCAGATCGCGGACTCGAGCTTATCAATGTTCTCGTCGTGGATGATCAGCCTGAAGTTCTCGAAGCGATTGGAAAATCGTTGTCATCAGAAGGCGTTTACTGCATTCATTCGGCATCAAATGGTGAGGACGCCGTCGCGGTAGCCAAGGCCACGGATTTTGCAGTTATCGTGATGGATATCAACATGCCGGGCCTGAATGGATTTCAAACGGCCGACAAAATTCGCGCCGGGGTGAGCAATAAATCCGTTCCGTTCATTTTTATGACGGGCATGATGGATCCAGAGTATTCGAGTCAAAGTTATCAATTCGGGGCCGTCGATTTTTTAATCAAGCCTTTCGATATGTTCATTCTCGTCGCAAAAGTCGCCGTGTTCGCAAATTTGAAGAGGCTGCAAGGACAAATCAAATATCAGGATGAACAGCTTCGCCGACAAGAAGCCGAGCGCCACGCTGTTGAACTTGAAGCCCTGAGAAAGTCCGGCGCTGAGAGTGTGAGATTTTTGGCGGATTCGATTCCTCACTTGTTGTTGCGATTGGATGAAAGTCTGAACGTCATCACTGCAAACGCTCGCTGGCAAGTTTATGATTCTGCCGTGGAAGACGGGGAAATCACTGGCCCGCTTTTTCCAAGTGGCTGGCAGGAGTTAATTCCAATTGAAGATTTTGATAATTTGCACACGGCTTTGCATCAGGTGAATGAGCAGTCACCTGAAGTTGAAGTCGCGGTGCGATTACTGAGTCGACATTGTGGAGAGTGGAAACTGCGTTGGCACTGTTTGCGAGCCGTGGCCGATCAAGGCCATTGGCTTTGCACATTTTCAGAGATACACGCGCAAAAAATGGCTGAAGAGTTTCACCGAATTGCGGAAGAAAAAGCCAATTCGGCCAATCAATCTAAGTCGCGTTTTTTAGCAAATATGAGTCACGAAATTCGAACTCCCATGAATGCGATCATTGGCTATTCAGAAATGATGATGGCGAAATCAGCCAGTTTGAGCGATGA
>CALCCV010000226.1 GCA_937900305.1 uncultured Pseudobdellovibrionaceae bacterium
TCGAAGTGCGCCTTGATGGCCTCGCGGATCTGAATACGGCGCAGCGCTGCCTCAGTCACATCACCGGTCGCATCCCCGACGGTGAGTTCAACGCCATTTGTGAAGCTCAGGGTGTCAGAGTTAGCATTGATGTCGGCTACTACAAAGCCATCTCGATACTGATCCAGGCCGTTCGACAGGTCGAAGAGGTTATCGCCTTTGGATAGCTTCCTCACTATGCGCTTTATGCTCCCTCCCGCCAACTTCTGCTCGAACTCGACACGCGCCTCGGGAGGTTTCTTGCTCGATATTTCGATGGTCTGCAGGTATAGATAGCCCGCTGTGCCAGCCAACCCTTTCACCGCGATGCCGCGTACCGCGATCTTCTTCACTAGTTTCTGGTTATAGGCGTCTAGGGCATCGAGGCGGTGAATTTTGTTATGAGCGGTTTTATGGGTGGCCGAGTAGCGCAACACCATCAATGCCTTGAACTCCTCCAATGACTTCAGCGTTGCCGCACCTTCCATCTTCTGCGGCTCATCCAGAATCAGGATGGGGCGGTTGGCGCTGATCACGTCGATGGGCTTGCGTGACTGGAAGTCATCGAGCACGTCATAAATGCGGCGATTGTCGGCTCCTCGTGCGGCGAAGGCCTGAACGTTGATCACCATCACGTTGATGCCCGCATCCGACGAGAAACTTTCCAAGTGGTGAAGCTGCTTTGAGTTGTAAATGAAGAAGCGTGCTTTCTTGTGGTAAGTCTCAAGAAAATGCTCAGCAGTGATTTGCAGCGACTTGGCCACACCTTCACGGATGGCAATGCTGGGCACCACGATGATGAATTTGCTCCAGCCGTACTGCTTGTTTAGCTCGAAAATTGTTTTGATGTAGCAATAGGTCTTTCCAGTACCCGTTTCCATCTCGATGTCGAGATTGATCTTCGATACCTTGGTCTTGACCACCGAATCCGAGAGCGGCAAATTCTGTGCTCGTTGGACGTCGTGGATGTTGGTGAGCAGTACCGAATCTGACAGCACCAGATCAGCGTTCTTGAAACCGTCTCCTCCAAACAGATCCTCTACGCCTTGTCGAGCCTTGCCAGGATCAATTCGATAAGTCATAGCTTCAGCGGAAGCAGTAGGCTGCCCCTGGAAGCAGTCCACAACTGCTTGAACCGCAGCTGTCTGGTAGGCCTGCGTTTTGAATTTCAATTTCATTACTGCATTCCTCTCAGCGCATCCGATTTATTCATTGATTAACCTTCATCATGAGATGATTCCTGAAATGCTCTATCGACACCACCTCTTGATCAGAGTCGGAAAATTCAACGTACAACTCAATTGACCCTCTGATCTCCATTTCAGAGACTGCATATTGTTTCTTTGGAGTTGGCCTGATAAAAACAAATTTTTCAACTGGCTTCAAAAAGTGAAGTACAAGCCATACATCTTCTGTTGGATGGTTCTCGGAATATTTAAGCTTGTCCGGCCGCACCCAGTACGTTGTCCCACGCATGAATTCTGTGCCGGTAACTTCTACGAGCAAAAGAATCCTTCCGCCATCCCGAAGTTTTACCTCAAGATCAGGTTTGCCTGATTCCGTTGGATGCCCTGAAATGAATTCATTCGTATCTGCGCCAAATCCGACTATTTCAACAAAAACCCGATTGTCAAAACTTTCGATGAGCGCCTTCACCTTTCCCAAGCGAATCTTTTCTTTGTCCCATGCGCTCTGACCATATGCATGCTTCCAATGATGACTCTCAAGTTCCTTTATTTGCTCGCAAGAGATGGATTGGCCAACCTTAAGATTGAGGGCGGGAAATGTGCGTGAGCGAATGCTTGTGCAGTAATCGCCGTCAACAAAGATCCAGTAGCGCTCGCGATCAGCTTTGAATTCAATACGCGTGATTGTTGGCATGAATATCCCCTTGATCTCAGATCACTTTGACGTCGGTTTCTGGCGAAATCACTCTCAAGATTTGCTCTGCATTAATCTTTGCAGCATCATCTTTGAAGCCGCGATCTCTAAACACAACCCTGAGCGGGCGGCTTTTGCCAAGCTCCTTGATAAACGCGTCGTCGATTTTTCCATTGCTATCGAAGCATGCTACTAGAGTATTTCCATCTGCGAAGAGGCACTCCACCCCGTTGATTGTTTGTTTGGAGATTGGTAGCCCGAGGTCCACGCCCCAATCAAGCATCACCTGGAAGAGTAGATCTTCCGCATTTCTGTCGGATTTGACGTTGTCTACAAATAGATCGAGGCTGGTGGTGCTAATTGCGTCGGGTGTGTAATAGACATCAGCCATATTTGTCGAGTCCACTTTCAAAACTCGAAAACCAATGTCTTTATTCCATTCCTTGCAAGTGTTCTCCATCGAAATTTTCTTTCCGACTCGGCGAATTCTTTCTTTGCTTATATCTGCAATGGTCTGAAATCCATCTTTTTTCGCTTGGCTTCCGGCCTCACATTCCTCTGGAATTTGAATTAGTATGAAGCGGACATTAGAGCCATTTTTTGCATTCATCGCCAAAACTGCGTGCGCGGTTGTTGCCGATCCTGCAAAGAAGTCGAGGACGATGTCCCCATCTACCAATTGGCATTGAGATGCGAGGGATGAAACAAGTTGCGTAGACTTTGGGTGAGGAAATAGCTTCGCACCAAAAATGTCTTGGAGTTCGCGCGTTCCTTGTGTGTTTGCTGGTGCAACCAATGAATTCGAGATCTTGTCTTCTGGTCGAGAAACAATCCAAGTGGAAACAGGAACCGTGTCAAACTTCGCTTCATTTTTGAAGCGTTTAAGCATTGGCCTACCATTGGCCGTTGCGGGAAAAATTACTCTACCCTCTGAGATTTTTTCGGCCATTGTTTTTCGACTGTACGGCCAGTATCTTCCTGCCGGAGGCAGAAATTGATTTCCAGTTTTCGGGTCAGTTATTGGATAATGAACGTCACCACCAGCTTTTCCGGCGCTTAAATTATCTGCTTTCCAAGGGCCCCGGGGATCGTTGTCCGGATTGGCGTACCCGTCATAAGTGCGCTCTATTCCTGCAAGTCTCCCTTTTGATTTTCCGTAACACAAAACGTACTCATGATCTACGCTGGTGTTGTCTACGGAGTCCATCGCGCCGCTCCTTCTTTTCCAAATGAAGGTGCAGTAATAGTTTTGCGATCCAAATATTTCGTCGCAAAGTGCCTTTAAGTTACTGGCCTCAAAGTCATCTATTGAGATAAAAATAATCCCATCATCTCGTAGTAGATTCTTTGCAAGTCGTAGCCGAGCAAACATCATGCTTAGCCAGTCAGAATGGAATCGTCCATTGGACTCTGTATTTGCTACGAGTCGATTACCAGCCTGATCGATTTGCTTTGAACTCTCGAAATAGGATGCGCTGTCTTCCGCGAAATCATCTTCATAAATGAAATCGCTGCCGGTGTTGTATGGCGGGTCGATGTATATCATCTTGACTTTGCCAAGATAGTTTTCCTGCAGCAACTTCAAAGCATCAAGGTTGTCGCCCTCGATGAATAAATTCTTAGTGGTGTCAAAGTCCACACTTTCAGTGCGACAGGGCCGCAACGTTTTGGCGATAGGTGCGTTAGCTGTGAGCAGTGCCTCACGCTTACCTGGCCAATTCAATTGATAACGTTCTTGTAGTCCTTCGACGATTGAGTCAGTCAGTTCTTGACGCAATTGATCAAAGTCCACGGTCAACTTTAAGCTGCCGTCTTCACTTTTGCCTTCCTTTACGCAACTAGGGAACAGCTCGCGAATACGGACGATGTTGTCTTGCGTCAGATTTGGTGAATGCATTTTCAGTTTGTCCATTTATATTCCCATGCTTTCTGAGCTCTTAATCTCGAAATTCAGCTGCTCAATTGTTCAAATTCGGCTTTTAACTGACGCAAAGTTGCATTAATCTCGACCTTGCGGTTGAATTGTTTTTCCTGAGCCAGTCGTACTTGTATTTTTTCTATTTCTCTACGCTTTGCAATCGCTAGCTCTACGCGCGTGATCCAATCGGGCAAGGCTTCTTGCGGATGCGCTGACATCGGCAGCAGGCTTTGCAGCATGGCAGCGTACAACTGGGTCATATCGAGTGCCAGTGGCATTGCAATGCGAGCAGTGACGGCTGGAGTCCAATCGGTGGCGAAATAGTCGGAGACCACCCAGCGGTTGGCGTCAGTCTCGCTTGGTCGTTTGTAAGCCGCCACCATTTGCGTTTTCGCTTGATTGCCCTGTCCTTGGTTCAGTTCAAACAGGATCGGAAACTTCACAGCGTCATCTATGCAGCGCAATACTTCTTCGTGTAATTCGGTTGATTTGAGCTGAATGCTAAAAATCTGAATCTCCGGCACACCGGGCCGCGCAAGCAAGTTGATCGTCTCTGGAGCAAGCTTGTATTGCCAGACAATCTGCTCCACTTGTTCGACAAACAAATTTTTTAAACGAGTGTTGGCTCCGCTGTACTCGTAGATCTTGTTCTTGGGCAAAACACGCCCCAAAGCTGCCTGCTTGGGATACGCGAATAGTTTTGGTTGCTGTTGTGTGCTTGCGCGTTGAATCATCCAGCCTCCTGAATCACGAGGAAGCTGATGAGCTCGAAGTCATTCAGCCCTGAGATTGAGTCGGTCAGCGCCGTAGTCTTGCCAGAGGAAAATAGACTGTCCAAATCCTTTTCTTCCTTCACCTCAATCATTGAGCGAATTGATTTGCTCAGCAGGTCTGAGTACATCTGCATCATGCGACCATTAGCCGTTTCTTGATTGAAGAGCTGGCACACATCAGCATCTGGTATGTCCTGGCCTTTGCAGCATGTGCGCACCAGATCAAGCAAGCGCTTGACCTCGGTGTGGTTGTGAATGACGTCGCCCTCGCGGCTGATGTAGACGAGGTAGAACGGGTGTAGGCGGTTGTGCTGGTTCAGGCTGCTTCCCGCGTTTCGATTACGCAGCGTGAAAATGGCACCTGGACGCAGCCCCCTCTCGGGTCTGGCGGAAACTACTGCGTGCATTCCGTTGGGCACATTGCTCATTTCTCCGTGAGTTTTGACGTAGTTGAGCAAATCCATACGAAAGTCATTCAAGCCCAAGTCAGTGATCGAGACCCCAGTCTTCAAATCCTCTAACTCGATGACTTCTTCCTGCAGACGACGCAGTTGTTCTTTGCGGTACGACACGTCATTCGCTTGCGCAGACAATACGTTGTCGTCTCCAGTTGCCGTGACGTCGGCGATCATCATTCGACTCTCGACGCGTTCCTTGAGATTGATGTACTCGTCAAGCGAAATATCGGGCCAATAGTTGACAAGCTGAATGCTGCTGTTGGGCGAGCCGATGCGATCCACCCGACCAAAGCGCTGGATGATGCGTACCGGATTCCAGTGGATGTCGTAGTTAATCAGATAATCGCAGTCCTGCAGGTTTTGGCCTTCGGAGATGCAGTCGGTGCCAATCAGTAGATCCACCTCGTCCGGTTCGTCCGGCAGTATCACAGCCTTCCCTTTAGAGCGGGGGGAGAACAGGGTCAGGAGCTCTTGGAAATCGTAGTTTCGCTTCTGAGTTTTGCTCTTGATGGTTGACTGCGGCGCTCCCTTGCCAGTCACCTTTGCGCTGTGGATGGCGAGTTTGGCCAGTAACTCCGGCGCAAGGTTTGCATACAGGTAATCTGCGGTGTCCGCAAAGGCAGTGAAGATCAGCACCTTTCTGTTACCAGGGTTGATCGGTTTCTCTATCTTGCCGAGCAGTTGAGCCTTGAGGTGCTGCAACTTTGCGTCGTCCTGCGGCGTGATCTTGTTCATCGAATCCAACAGCGCATCGATGACCTGTAAGTCCACCTTGAGTTCATGCTCCCAGGACGGCAAGTCCATGTCGGCGAGGCTGATTTTTATCTTGTTTCCGATCTCGCCGCTCTCGTCGCCGGGCATCGAGAGATCATCATCTTCGGCATCCAACCCCTCTAGCACTTCGGTGAGATCGTCTACCGTAAACGTGCCGCCTGAATGATTGAACGCTTCGATCTTTGCAAGTGTGGATTCGTTGTTGGCGCGCAGCGATTGCAGCGTGAGCCGAAAGGACTGTACCGAGCTTTCAAGGCGCTTGAGCAGGTTAACCGTCATCAGGGCCTGCAAGCTTTTTTCGCGGTCGGCTTGACGTAGGGTTCCTTTGCTCCCCACCTTGGTGTCGTAGATTGCCTCGTACTTCTTTAGACGACTGGGCAGTATGTAGCTGATGGGCGCATATACAGCCAGCTTGAGCATGGAGAGCTGCTCGAAGATTTCGTTGAAGCCCAGTACGTCCGACCGGTCAGTTAGCGGACAGTGGAACGACAGCGGCTTTCGGCGCTCTGGAAATTGGCCTATGTCTTTGGTGTCGTAGAAGGTCTGGATATGCTTACGTGACCGCGCGATGGTGACGCTATCAAGCAGTTCGAAGAAGTCGAAGTCCAGTGAATCAAGGATCGCTCGCGCGGTACGTTCTTCCGGGGGGAGCTTAGACCAGGAATTGAAGGCTGCTTGGGCGCCACGAAAAATCTCTTCGACGCTCCTGTCTGTGCGCAGCTTCTTTGTGAGTTTTTCGGAGTCGCCCTCATAGGCCAGGGCAAGTTGGTTACGCAAGTCAGTAAAGCGGTTGTTGACTGGGGTGGCCGACAACATCAGAACCTTGGTCTTGACGCCTTCTTGGATCACCTTACGCATTAGCTTTTGGTAACGCGTTTCCTTGTCTTTATAGGCATCGTTGTTGCGGAAGTTGTGCGACTCGTCGATGACTACCAGGTCGTAGTTGCCCCAGTTGATCCGGTTCAGCGGTGTACCAAAGGACTCACCACTGGTGCGGGAGAGATCCGTGTGGCAAAGGACGTCGTAGTTGAACCGGTCGCGGGCGAAGATATTGGTCTTGAGGTTGCGGTTGTAATTGAGCCAGTTGTCAGCGAGTTTTTTTGGGCAGAGCACCAGCACCGAGCGGTTGCGTAATTCGTAATACTTGACGACGGCTAGTGCTGTGAAGGTCTTGCCCAAGCCGACACTG
>CALCCV010000227.1 GCA_937900305.1 uncultured Pseudobdellovibrionaceae bacterium
CCGACACCGCCGCCCCCACGCCTGCCGCTGCTGCTGCTGCTGCTGCTGCTGCTGCTGCGAGAGGAACAGCAGGAGAATCAGCAGCGGTAGCAGCGCCAGCGGTCGCAGCGCCAGCGGTCGCGGGCCCGGGAGGGGCGGCGGCGGGGGGGGATGGGGGGTGGGAGCCAGCCAACGAGTTTTTGAAATCATGGAACGGACCAGTGAAGAGGTCGCAACCGGTGAAAAACTGACCCATGTGGCTGGTCATATTGAGTTTAAAGATGTTCATTTTAGGTACCCCGCTCGCTCAGATGTGGAAGTGCTTCGGGGAATTTCTTTGGCGATTAGGCCTGGCCAGGTGGTTGCGTTGGTGGGGGCGTCCGGCAGTGGAAAGTCTACGGTGGCGAGCCTTGTGTCTCGTTTTTATGAGCCAATCTCAGGACAAATTACCTTAGACCAAACTGCGCTGTCGAAGTTGAATCCGCATTGGCTCCGCGAAAATATTGGCATTGTCTCGCAAGAGCCAGTTTTAATTTCAAGTACGATCGAAGACAACATTCGTTATGGCAAGCCCGACGCCAGTGATGCGGATGTGCGAACCGCCGCCGTTGCCGCGAACGCGTTTGATTTTGTGAGTGCCTTTCCCGAGGGTTTTCGTACACGAGTTGGAGAAAAAGGCATTCAACTTTCGGGTGGTCAAAAACAACGGGTCGCTATTGCACGGGCGCTTTTGAAAAATCCACGGATCTTGATTTTGGACGAAGCCACTAGCAATCTCGATACGGCCAGCGAGGCGCTGGTGCAAGAAGCGTTGCAAAGATTGATGAGCGGGCGAACCACTCTGATTATCGCTCACCGGCTAGCGACGATCCAAAGTGCCGATTTGATTTTTGTGATGCAAAATGGAAAGATCGTCCAGCAGGGACCGCATGTCGAATTGGCTCAGAAAATCGGAGGAGCTTATCATCAACTCCTTCAACACCAATTCGGAACAGGAATTTCGCTTTGAGCAGTGAGAAGACTTTCAGACTTCAAATTTTCGGATCTAAATTTTTTTGCGAAAGGTGAAGACAATGAGAAAAATTCTTTCAGAATCAGCCATGGATCAAAAGGCCGCGCGAGCCATAGAGTCCTTTCACGCCAGTTTCGTTGGTGAAGTGGAGTCGGCCGTGAAAAGTCATGACTGGGTTGTCGTCGGTATGGCCCAAAACCCTGTGGTCCGAAAAGCCAGGCGCTGGTTAGACGATAAAAAAATCGTTTATCACTACATCGAACGGGGGAGCTATTTTTCAAAATGGCATGAGCGCTTGGCGATTAAACTCTGGAGTGGCTGGCCCACCTTTCCCCAGATTTTTCACAAAGGAAAACTGGTAGGTGGGTGTGATGAGTTGATGTCTTATCAACCCTAAGCAACTTTTTGGCCTTGGGTTTAGGGACTCGTCGAAAACAAATAAGTTGTGCGCAGCTTGTTGACGTCTCGAACCTCATAAATTTCATAAACCGATCCCGTCGATTTCAAATGACTGGCTTGTAAGTGATTTTTAACTTTGGGATAGACTTTGAATGGTCCGATGCTGGGAGCTCCGTCAAAAGTGGCCACTAAGTATTCTTTGTTGGGGATCGTTTCCGAGCCAAATTGCTTAGGGATTTCGGCGGGCACCTGTTGAACGATGCAGCCGCCGCGACTTCGCAGTCGATCGTGGTCAACCACCTCTGGATCGTCGATGTATTCGCCAACTGAATTGATGCATTCCACACCCGAAGCTTTCGCCCACTTTTCGACCTCTTCAATTGCTTCCATGATCTCGTGATAGGGGCCGATGTGATCTTTAAAAATCATTTGAAATGGACCTTGGTTGGCCGTTGTGATGGTGACGGGTTGGCTAAAACCCAGATAGTGATAAGCTGCACCACCACCGATCATCAGTGTCGCAAAAAAAAGAAGAATAAAGTATTTCATTGGTTGCTCCTTATCGATTTCACATCAAAGTCCGAGATGACTGCCGAAATCTGTTGAATCACCTGGGGTCAAAGGTCCTGCCACGAAATGGTTTTTTCAGAAAAAATCAAACTTCCATCGGCACCCACTCGCTGAAGTTTTTCTGTCAAACCGCTGCGTGAATTTAGGGCCTCGCGCAAAGCGATTTGTTCATGCGTCGCGAGGGCCTCGTTCGCCGTTTGCATGGTTCTTCTCAGTCCCAAAAGCAGGTACGACAAAAAATCACTCATCGCTGGCCACATTTGCTCGCGCGTGAGTTGCAGGGAGGATTGAAAGTCAGTGGCGGATTCTGTCGTCTCAGGCAAAGCCATCACGTTGACTCCGATGCCAACGATCACTTTGGTTTGTAAGCCTTGGGTGATGGTTTCAACTAAAACGCCGGCGACCTTTTTGTTCGAGAGATACAAATCATTTGGTGCTTTCAGACTCCACTCACCCTGAGGGAATACGGACTTTGCCGCCCGCCACATCGCAAGCCCAATTTTGGGAGTGATCTGGGGCACCGGCGGATGTTTGAGTAAAAAAATCCAAGATGACAACAGGGCAGTTCCAGCCGGCGGGCTTTCCCACACTCGCTCAAAACGTCCGCGACCGTGGGTTTGGTGATCAGTGACTAGCAAAAGCTCAGGCGCCGAGATGCTCATGGATTTCGCTTGATCGTTTGTGCTGGCAATTTCCGGCCAGTAAATGCAATCCAACTTAGTTTCTAATTTGGTTTCTAGTTTGGTGTCGGGCTTGCCATCAGACTTGCCTTCAGATCTTTTCTCCGAAGCCCACAGTCTGGCCAGTTGGCCAATGGATCCGACGGTGACGCCTTGTTCGCTCTTCATTCACTACATCCAATCGAATTCTAAACTCACGTCCGCAACAGGGGCGGAATGTGTTAGCGCGCCGACACTGATATAGGTCACGCCGATCTCGGCCACGGAGCGCACTCGATCAAGGCTCATGTTGCCACTGGCTTCTGTCTCGATGCCGGAGGGAATGATCGTCATGCACTCTCGCAAAGTTTCGTTGTTCATATTGTCTAAGAGCAGACGGTGCACTTTCAATTCGACGGCCTCTTTCACTTCGGCGAGATTGCGCACTTCGACCTCGATCGGCCCTTCGTACTGTTGACGAACGCGATTTACGCAGGCGGTGATTCCATTCATCGTTGCGATGTGATTGTCCTTGATTAAAATTCCCGAACTCAAGTCCATCCGGTGGTTTTGGCCTCCGCCGTCGGCGACGGCGCGCTTTTCAAGGTGTCGCCAGCCAGGGGTTGTTTTGCGGGTGTCTAGAATCTGAGTTCGAGTCTCTTTCACCGCGTCCACAAATTTGCGAGTGTACGTAGCTATACCCGACAGGTGTCCCAAAAAATTCAGAGCCACTCGCTCGGCTTTGAGAATCTGCAACAGATCACCTTCCAGCGAGCAAACGATCTGAGACTTCATCAAGACGTCACCATCTTCAAAATGCCATTTTATTTTCGCGTTGGGTTCCAAAAGTGAAACGGTTTGCTCGAAAGGCAGAGAGCCCGATAAAACCAAATCACTCTTGGCTCTCAATCGCGCTCGACCCCACTTCGGCTTCAACGCCAAAGAATCGGTGGTCAGATCGCCCGTGGGCATATCTTCATCAATGGCATAACGAATCAGATCTAATAGATTTTTCATTCGAGAGGGACACTACTATCAGAGAAAATCGTTGGCAAGCCGAGGGCGCGCCGTCATTCCTTAGGCGGCGTTGGTGGCGCCCCCAGAGCCTCTGGGCTTCGTCCATTTTACGAGGACGTCACAAAGGTCTTTCATGGCGAAGGGCTTGGATAAAAAGCCATCAATTCCAGCGTCTAAGAAAAGGTGATGATCGGCTTCTCGAAATGCGGCGCTCATGGCGATGATTGGCACGTGGCGCCCGGTGGCCGCTTGGTGCGCTTTTATGAGTCTCGTGGCCGTCAACCCGTCACCGCCAGGCATATGACGATCCATCAAAATAAGATCAAAAGTATCTCGAGCAGCAAGTTCGACGGCTTGGGATCCGCAGGTGACGACCGTTGAGGTGCAGCCCAGGTTGTTCAAAAAAGCTTTGAAAACGCGTTGGTTGGCCAGTTGATCTTCGGCAATCAAAATTTTTAGATTTTGAAAATCAGATTTGTGAAATGAGGCGGGCGCCAAAGCCAGCGACTGGGCTATGTTTAACACAATATTGAATGTAAAGGTTGAGCCGCGGCTGAGTTCAGAAGTGCAGATCAATTCGCCGCCCATGGCTTCGGCTAAGCTTTTGGAAATATAAAGTCCGCCTCTCTCGCCGAAGCGTTTTTTGATTGAGCTGTTGCTGAGAGAGTAAGGTGATAAAAACTGACTTATCGTTTGTTCTGCCATTCCAAGTCCCGAGTCCGAAATTTTGAAGCAAACGGTTACCCCGCCAGGATGTGCAGAGGCATTGAGTCGGACGGTGATTTCTCCATGGTCAGTGAGCTTCAGAGCGTTGCTAATCAAGTTTGAAAGGATCTCGGCCAACCTGCCTGAATCGGCGTTCACCAGTAAGGGGCGATTGGGCCCTGAATATCTTAAGGCAACTTTCTTTTCTTTTGCTGTCCAGGAAAAAAATTGAACAGTTTTTTGAACAGTTTGGGTCAAATCAAAATCGGCGGGCTCGATGGGGAACTTGGCGAAAAAATCATTTTTGACTTGCATGAATTCGATGGCTTTTTGCAAAAGCTGATTCACTGATTTTTCGCGTTCAGCGAGAGTGGCGAGTTGCAATCGCATTTGCAATTGCATGACCACGTTGCGAGCCAAGGTGCGAAGCGCCGCT
The DNA here is from genome assembly GCA_937900305.1 of uncultured Pseudobdellovibrionaceae bacterium. GTDB lineage: Bacteria > Bdellovibrionota > Bdellovibrionia > Bdellovibrionales > Bdellovibrionaceae > CALCCV01. The sequence continues at coordinate 4,778 of CALCCV010000227.1, forward strand.
TTTTGGGTCTCGTTTAGGTTGCGGGGATTGCGATCAATCACGCAGATTGTGCCGAGCACTTCTCCGGTCGCCATGACCAGAGGCGCACCGGCGTAAAAGCGAATGTGTGGTGCACCTGTGACGAGCGGATTGTCACAAAATCGATCATCGCTTGAGGCATCGTTAACCTCCACCAGATCCGTACCCAAAATGACGTGGCCACAAAACGAAATATCCCTTGAAGTCTCGTCGACATCTAAGCCGACTTTAGATTTAAACCATTGTCGTTCGTTGTCGATCAATGAAATCACGGCGATGGGGGTGTTGCAAATTTGACTCGCTACGAGCGTCAGATCATCAAAATCTGTTTCGGCGTGAGTATTTAATATTTCATAAGATTCTAAAACGCTCTGCCGTTGTTTTTCGTTTTGTGGTTTCGGTGGTGGCTTCATCCTCATGACCTCCTAGGCTGCAGCCGTTCTGAACCCACTCAAAGCATCGGATTCCGGGCTCAAAGTCTTAAGCCAAAACGTCTGCTGGAAAGGCAGAGTATCTAAAGTTGAGATTGTCTGAGGATGAGTCACTTGAAATCAATTCAAATTGATAAACGCCTCGAGGCAACCCGAGGTGAACTGAAGCGATTTTTCGCTTCCAGGAGTTCTTAAAACTAGTAGCAAATCTAAGAAGTCCACCAGGTTTATTTGAGCTTAAATTCGTCGTCGACAGCTTTCATGAGTTTGTTGATTTCATCTCGCACCACTCTTTCGATCATATCGGGCAGTAGTTTCCAGCAGACGTCTTCGACGACGCGTTGAACTTGAATTTCAATGGTCTTTTGGATGTCACTTTCAGAGATGCGATTCAAAATCAGAGAGTTGAGATCGGAACTCAAAGTCTGTGAACCCGGATTGACTCCGAAGCTGCCTCCCGCATTGGCTCCTTCGTCGCGCAGAGAAGAGCCTTCGTCTTTGCTCTGGGAACCAAAACGTTCACGCTGATTGCGAAACGAAGGTTCAAACGAGTTTTTCTCGCCCAGGTCGTCTTCACCAAAACTGATTTCTGTGAACTCGCCATTTTCGCGCATATTGGGTGAACCCAACTCGTCAGGTTCAAACGAATTGTGGATGGTGCTGAAATCGCCACCAAAGGTCGGGGGCGACGACTCTTTGCTGTCATTGAGATTGAGAGCTTGAAAACTTTCGTTTTTATACGGCGCCGCCGGCGACTTGATTGAAAAAGCTTCGAAACTTTCAGGCTCCGGCTCTTGCAACCACTTTTCGTCGACCACGGCTCGACGCTCTGAATGTGAAGGCTGATTCAAGTTAAGTAAAGAGTGAGACGGCGATGAGTGCGATAAAGAAGAGTGTGCTGAAGACGAGTCGCTATTGGGTCTAGAGATTTCTCTAGAATTATCTCTAGAAATATCAATGCGGACTTGGCTATTCGCGATCTGTTCAGACGTCGGAATTTGCGGTGCACTTTGGGGAGGGGTTGCTGGGCGTGCAGCTGCTGGTGGCGGAGTTGACGCCGACTCGTCAAAGTCAGGCAGGCGTGGAAACTGGAGATAGTCACTGACGGCATTGGTGTTCGTCTTCGTCACGAGCGAGCGCACAATTTTACGAAGAGTGTCGGCGTCGAACGGCTTTTCCAATCTGCGATCGGCGCGGGCGTCGCCAGCTTTCATTTCGTCGAGCTCCATGAATCCACTCCACATCAAGACGACGGGGACGCTTCGGGTGTCAGCATCCGACTTGAGCTCGTGACAAACTTCATAGCCATTGCGTTTCGGCAAAAGGATATCCACGAAGATGATATCGGGTTTAAAAGTTTTGGTGACGGTCAGCACGTCAAGGCCATTGCCGACGCTTTTCACCTCAACAGCAAAATCTTGGAGGCTGAGTTGCATCACTTTTTTAATCGTGGTGCTTTCATCGGCGAGTAAGACGCGTAAAGCCATAAGCCAAGTAAATAAGGATTTTCGTAACGAGTCAAGCCATAATGGTGGGATGAATCGGATCGACCGCTACACGGTTATGCAGTTTTGGTCATTCTGTCTCGCGGGTCTTCTTGTGGTGGTCACTCTCTTCTTGGCGATCGATGCGATGACGTTGATGAGCGATTTCAAAGACGTCGCCCTCAATGTGTTTCTTCGCTACTACATGTATTCGGTGCCCGAGACGATGCAAAAAATGTTGCCGGTGGCGTCTCTCATGGGTTGCGTGTTTACGCTGTCGACTTTGCAGAGTCAGAACGAGCTCACGGCCCTTTTTTCCGTCGGCATGAGTCTGTGGCGAGTGATGTTGCCCTCGATTCTGAGCGTGGTCGTGCTCTGTCTTCTCAGTCTTTACGTCGCCGATCGAATTTTGCCGCCGCTGGCGAAAGAAAAAAATCGGGTCTATTACAATGAGATGAAAAAGACGATGTTTTCGACCACGAAGACGGATAAAATTTGGTACAAATCCAAGAATGCAATTTTTTACATCAAAACGATGAACATTGAGGGCACGAAGGCTCAGGGTTTGAATCTCTATTTTTTTGATGAAGGATTTAATCTGTTGCAAATGATGGCGGCCAAAGAGGTCGATCTGCAAGGGCCTCAATGGATTTTGCGCGATGGCACCATCACACTCTTTAGCAAAGAGAGCAGCTTTCCGCTCACCAATACCTTCAAATCCAAAACCATTGTGATGAGTGAAGATGCGCGTGATCTCCAATCGTCTGGTCAAACATCAGAGATGCTCACGCAGGACGAACTGAAACAATTTATTGATCGCAACAGTGGAGCGGGTCTCAACACGGTTCCGTACGAAGTGGATTACCATTCCAAATTCAGCTTTGCATTTGCCGGCCTCGTCATGAGCTTACTGAGTATTCCTGTCAGCGTGGGACGGGCCCGCAGTGGCGGTTTGATGGTGAATGCTGGGCTTTGTCTCGGCTTGGTTTTCGCGTATTGGATCTTGTACAACTCAGCACTGACGCTGGGGAATCACGGGCAGTTGAAGCCGGTCTTTGCGGCGTGGTCCCCCAATATCGGATTTCTGGCCATCGCCCTGATTCTTTTCTGGCGCGTAAAGCGTTGATTTAATTTGAAATTCTATTGTAGTTTTCGGCTTTCAGCGAAGCTAGAATTAATTCTAGAATCTTTTCTAGAAGGACTTGAGGTTTTATGTCGATTCGCCCCATCCTCACATTTCCAGATCCGCGCCTTCGGGAGAAGTCCGAGCCCGTGGATTCATTTGGCCCGGCTCTCGAAAAGCTTTCCCAGGACATGATCGAAACGATGTACGATGCCAAAGGCATTGGGCTCGCGGCTCCCCAGATTGGCGAGCTCGTTCGTGTACTTGTCATCGACACGCGCCCGCGCGACGACAAGGGGCGCCGCTATCAATATGATGAAATGACCGAAATGGAAAAAAAAGTGGTCCAGCCACTCGTACTCGTCAATCCGCGCATTGTTGAGGGCGAAGGAAAAACCACCTTTGACGAAGGCTGCCTCAGCGTTCCCGGTTTTTATGAGACCGTGGAGCGCTTCCTCACAGTCGAAATCGAAGCCCAAGATGTGAACGGCAAAAAGTTTCGCGTTAAATCGGATGGCCTCCTTGGGATCTGCATGCAACACGAAATGGATCATCTCGAAGGCACGCTGTTCATTGATCACTTGAGTTTCTTAAAGAGCAGTCGAATCAAAAAGCAGATTCAAAAACATGGGTACCCCGTGAAAGGGGACGACGAAGAAGAAGATGATTCGGAAGGGGCTGGCGACGACGAAGGGAGCACTCCGACCAAAAAGAAAGTTCGAGTCAAAAGTGAAGTGAAATCGTGAGCCGCGTTCGCGTCTGCTTTTTAGGGACGCCCGAGTTTGCAGCCACGGCGCTAAAGACTTTGCTCGACGACGAACATTTTGAAGTGGTGGGCGTGGTCACTCAGCCCGATCGACCTTCGGGCCGCAAGCTGCAGCTCCTGCCAACTCCGGTGAAGGTGCTTGCTGAATCTCATGGCTTGTCGGTGCTCGCGCCAGAAAGTTTGCGCAAAGATCCCTTGATGCTCACCGAAATCAAAAAATGGCGGGCCGAAGTGGCTGTGGTGGTGGCCTATGGCCAAATTTTGACCACCGAATTTTTGGACGCGTTTCCATTTGGCTGCGTGAACGTTCACGCGAGTCTGCTGCCGCGTTGGCGCGGGGCTGCCCCTATCCAGCGATCGATCGAAGCTGGAGACATGGAAACCGGCGTGGCTCTGCAAAAAATTGTCAAAAAGTTAGATGCGGGCGACGTGTTGGGAACTCGCACGATGGTCATCCCGCCGAACATGGATTCAAAAGAGCTGCATGATCAACTCGCAATTTTAAGTTCAGATCTTTTATCAGTTGAGCTCATGGATTACGTGCGCGGCCACCTCGCCGGTCAACCGCAAGATGAATCGCAAGTGACCTACGCAAAAAAAATTGAGAAGGCTGAAGGTTTGCTGGATTTCGCGCAATCGGCGCAGACTCTGCACAACAGAGTGCGAGCTTTTGTTTGGGGTCCTGGAACTTTTTTTCTGCGCGCTGGGAAATCAATAAAGGTCCACAAAACTGTGCTGGCCTTGGCCTCCTTGCCGTCGTCGGCGAAAGCCAACCCCGGCGAAGTTTTGGCGATCTCCCCGCAAGGAATTGACGTGCAAACGGGCGCCGGCGTTCTCACTTTGCTCGAAGTTCAACCCGAGTCTCGAAACCGCCAACCAGCGATCGATTGGTCGCGCGCCGCCGGCATTCAAGTTGGTCAGCCGATCGGCTGAAAAAATTTGACCAGAAAAGAAAATATTTTTTTGAAGTATTTTTTGAGATGGAAAATTTAATTTTTTTTGCGAGATTGGCTGAAGAAATCTAGAAAATGGCCTCAATTTTTTCAGAAATGAGCGTGCAGAAAATTTCAGGCTAATGAACCTTCAATCATTCGACAAACAAATTCGCAGAATCTTTTTCCAATGGCAAAACTCAAAGAGCAACGTGTGATTTTTAAATGACAGTTCCTCATTTTCGCAACCGCCTTCAACGAACAGTTTCGAAAAAAACGCCAAGTTTTTGAACACTTATTAGTTGCGTCATCGCTTGTACGCCTTTGGTCCGTCATCCAAAGTGTAAAAAAAACGGAGGATCACACTATGACTAAGCTTCTTATGAGTGCACTGGTTGTTCTCACTGCAACTACTGCTTCCGCTGCATTGAAACTCAGTGGACGTATCGATTTAGACAACACTTCTTACAACGACAAATATTTGGGTAGTCCCGCTACAACCTTCAAAGCTCGAGCTCAAAAAATGGCTTTGATCGCTGATGGCAAAATCAACGACCAAACTATGTATGCGTTGGAGTTGGAATTCGCGGGCGCGGCTCAAGCATCTGCGGGTGGGAATCGTTCTGGTTTGAATAATGGAGTGAAGGCCGCTTACGTCACTCACATGCCAGCTGAGAACGTTGGCTTGACGCTCGGTAAATTCTTCAGCGACATCGGTGGTTGGGAAGGTCAACCTTCTTCTGCGGACATGTACATCACTTCACAATATCAGGGCATGGCTCCGGACTACAACGGTGTGAAATTGGCTTGGTCGAATGACATGATGAGCGTGGCTTTGCACTATGCTCACAAAGATGATTCTCCAGCTGGCCAGTATGAAAACACAGGAGCTTTGGCTGGTTTGGTTTACACGGGCTGGTTCATGGAAAAAGCTTTGGGTGTTATGGCGTCTTACCACGCTGGTAAAGTTGACGAAAAAGTTGCAGTGGGAGTTCCCGCTTCTGAAAAGGACATCACTGAGAACTTTGCAACTGTCGGTGTAAAGTATGACGCTCAGCCAGTGGTGGTCTCTTTGGATGTCAACATGTACGCTTTGGAAAATGCGATCATGGGGAGTTATGTTGCTGACGCCAGCAAAACCGCTTTGACCTCTTTGGTTTTAGGTGCTGGATACAATCTCGGTAACTTGACTCCAAAATTGCAAGTGTCTTCTGAAGTTGCAGATTACAAGCCCAGCGAAGCTACGGCACTCAATCCAAATGTAAAAACAACGACTACAAAAATTGGTTTAGCTCTTGAGTACAAACCAGTTGCTGAAAGCGATTTCCGTTACCACGTAGCTTACACGACTGCGAATGCAAAAACTGACATTTCTGGTTCAGAAGCTCAGATCGAAAATCACTTCATCATCGGTGCTCGTTTCTCTGCCGACGTATTGAAGTAGTTCGCTCGAATTGAAAGTGATCCGTAGAAAGATTTAAAACTATTTAAAGAAAATAACTTTTCACTTTCTTCAAGATCGAAGCAAAAGGGACCCACTGGGGTCCCTTTTTGCTTTTCCTTTTCGACAAGAGCCTGTTACATCTCTGAATCATGAGAAAGAAAATCATTGCTCCCAGTCTTCTGTCTTGTGACTTTGCGCGAATTGCCGACGAAATCACGGCGATCACTGAAGCTGGTGCAGATTGGTTGCACGTGGATGTGATGGATGGGCATTTTGTTCCGAACATCACGATTGGCCCAATGGTGGTTGATCGAATCAAAAAAGTGTCGCCATTGCCGCTGGATGTTCACCTCATGATCGACAATCCTGAAAAGTACATTCCTGCGTTCGTGAAGGCGGGAGCCGACATCATTACCATCCACGTCGAGTCGACGGAAAGTCCCGGCAAGGCTTTGGAGATGATCAAGAACTTGGACGTGCGGGCCGGTATCACTCTTCGGCCGAAGACGAAGTTAGATGAAGTTCTTCCCTTTTTACATTTGGTCGACATGGTCTTAGTGATGACGGTTGAACCCGGTTTCGGCGGTCAGAGTTTTATGGAAGACCAACTTCCGAAACTGCACCGGCTTCGCAAGCACCTGGATGAGCACCATTCGAATGTATTGATCGAAGTGGATGGGGGCATCAATGACAAAACCATTGGTAAGGTCAAAGACGCCGACGTGATTGTGGCGGGCTCCTACGTTTTCGACAACGACTATCGCGAGGCCATTCAATTTTTGAGACGATGATCCTCAGGCGGTGAGCGGCGGATGCGTCCTGTCCATTGACTCTTGCGATCTTTAGAGTTTTGATTCTGCCATCATGAAATCAGCCTCCAGTGCCGATTCGGCAGCTTCGACGTCAGAAATTTTTTTGTTAGATGGACAAACCTTGAACATCGCGACGCTGTGGCGTCTGGCGAATCGCAAAGGCGTTTCGCTGGGCTTGGCACCGCAAGCTGTTGCTGCCGTTCGTGAATCTCGCGACTACATTGAAAAGCGCATGGCTGCTGGGGATGTGATGTATGGAGTGAATACCGGTTTCGGCGCGTTTTCGAGCGTCGTGATCTCTTCAGAGCAAACCGTCGAGTTGCAAAAAAATCTGATTCGTTCGCATTCGGTGGGCATTGGTGAACCATTCGCTCGCGAAGAAGTTCGGGCGATGATGATTCTGCGCGCGAACACCTTGGCGCGTGGGCACAGCGGGATCCGTGTCAGCGTGATTGAAAAAATTCTCGAATTTTTGCGGGAAGATTTGATTCCGTACATTCCTTGTCAGGGCAGCGTGGGGGCCAGCGGTGATCTCGCACCGCTGTCGCATTTGGCGCTAGCGCTGATGGGTGAAGGCGAATTGCTCGGTGAGGATCGTCAGCCCGTACCGATTGCACCGGTCTTGCGGGCCCGAAAGATCGTCGCCCTCGAGTTGCAGGCCAAAGAAGGACTGTCGATGATCAATGGTTGTCAGGTGATGTCGGCAGTTGGTGCGCTCGCTTGCGCGCGGGCGCAGGAGCTGGCCAAACTTTTTGACCTTGCGGGTGCGATGAGTCTCGAAGCCCTGCGAGGAAGTCGCTTGGCTTTTGATGCTTTGATCAGTGATTCTCGGCCTCATCGGGGCGAAAAAATTTCGGCTAAAAATTTGCGAGTGATCTTGGCCGAGCGAAGTCAGATCTCCGACAGCCATCGGAATTGCCACCGCGTGCAGGATGCCTATTCGTTGCGCTGTATGCCGGCTGTTCACGGTGCGGGCAAAGATGGTTTGCGTCGAGTGGTTGAGGTGCTAGAGGTCGAGTGCAATAGCAGCACCGACAATCCTTTGGTGTTTGCAAAAGATGGCAAAATTTTGTCGTGCGGAAATTTTCACGGCGAGCCGGTCGCGATGGCTTTGGATTTTGGTGCCATTGCGGTTGCGAGTTTCGGTTCAATTTCAGAATGCAGAATTGCAAAGCTCATTAACACGCACATGAGTGAACTGCCGGCCTTTTTAACCAAGATGGGTGGTTTGCACTCGGGGCATATGATCGTTCAAGTCGCTGCGGCCTCACTGGTGTCTGAAAATAAGGGCCTCGCCCACCCAGCTAGTGTGGACAGCATTCCGACGTCGGCCGAAAAAGAAGATCACGTGTCCATGGGTACGATCGCCGCTCGAAAGTTTAAAAAAATCGTTGATAATGTCGAACAAATTTTAGCGATGGAATTTTTGTCGAGTTGCCAAGGGCTCGATCTGTTGCAGCCACTGGAATCGAGTGTCGCCATCGAAGCTGCCAAGTTGAAGATTCGCGAAAAAGTTCCATTTGCGAAAGAAGACCGTATTTTCGCGCACGATCTCCGGGCCATCGTTGAACTCATTCGCAATGGTGAAATTTTACAGGCCGTCGAAGCCCAGGAAATTCAACTCGAAATCTAATCACACAAGATATGGGAGGAGCCATGAGTCGCACGGTCAAGTCACCTGTCGGGGACCAACTGAACTGCAAAGGTTGGTTGCAGGAAGCTGCTTTTCGCATGATTCAAAATAATTTAGATTCTTCGGTGGCTGAAAATCCCGAGGAGCTCATCGTTTATGGTGGCAAAGGCAAAGCGGCTCGGAATTGGGAGTGTTACGATAAAATTCTCTCCAGTTTGAAGTCTTTAGAGAAGATCGGAAGAGCACACGTCTGAACTCCAGTCACGGCTACAGATCTCG
>CALCCV010000228.1 GCA_937900305.1 uncultured Pseudobdellovibrionaceae bacterium
TCTTTCCCTACACGACGCTCTTCCGATCTGCTCCGCAGGACTGGCTGAATATGACTTTGATATTCGTTGGTTTTGGGAAGTGTCCTGACGAAATCTTCAATGGGGCGGCCTTGAAAACTGTTGCCGCCAGCTCCATCCCAAGTTCCGGGAGAGGGGTCTGGTTCGAAGCAGGCGACGAGAACAGCCAGAAGGCCGAAACATATGGTCTTCGTGATAAAATTTTTAAAGTCGCACTTGCAAGTCATTGCAATTTTTCCCGTCGAAAATGGAAGTTTTAAAAAGTGGTCAACTGCATGGTGCCGAGGGCCAGTACGCGTTCTGACTTTCCTGATGTCCAAACGACCTTTTGGTGGTCGGCATCGAAGAAGCCATCGACCTTGGCGTACCTCCATAGAATTTTTTGGCTGCGAGAGAATCTGACGGCGATTTCGGGATACAATCAAATTGAGAAAATTGCGGGTCGCCTCAACTTGCCGATGCCACTGATCAAAGCCGTGGTGGATTTTTTGGTGCAAAATGAGCTCTGCATTGTGGACGATGGTGAGATCAAAATTGGCTCCCGCCGTACACATTTGGGATCGGGTTCACCTCACGCCATCCGCCATCACATGAATTGGCGTTTGCGTGCAATGGAGCGAATGGTTGAAGCCAATCGGACTAAAAGCATTCACTACACATTCCCGATGTCTCTGTCGCAGGAGGTGGCCGAAAAGGTTCGCGAAGAACTTCCGGCGTTTGTGGAGAAGCTGTCGAAGTGGGTGGGACCTTCGCCCTCGGAGGTTGTGCGTTGCCTCAATATGGATTGGTTTGAGTACTAAAATAGATAGTTGATGCCGGCCAATAAGCTGAGAAGGCGATGGCTTGCTGACGTGGCGGGATTGGTGAGGCGATCGCCGGGGCCAGAAAAATCGTTCGAATAATTTTCAAAGTCGAGTCGAGTGAACAGGCTGTAGCTAGGTTGCAACGGATAGAGACCATACAGTGTGAATTGGTAGGTTTTTGCGCCACTGGCAGAACCTGAAGATTTGCCGCTTTCGCTGACGGAGTTCAAAAAGTAGTAGTTGAATCCGGCTCCAAACGTGAGTGGAATTTGTGGCTCTAAGCTAAATTGACCTGATAGGCCGAGGAAAGTTCCTCCGTATTGCATATTCGTGAAAGTGATCGGCGTGTTTTCAGATACTCGAGAGATGAACTGGGACATGCCGAGGTAAGCTTTAAATTTGGGTCCCCAAAAATCTCCGTTCAGAAGAAAGTTGTAGCCAACTCCGAGGTCATAGTGAGCGAGGTAGTAATCCAGCTGACTGGGACTGCCACCAGAGGCTGGATTTGAGGCCGAAAAAAAAGCCTGTTTGGTGCCCAGAAAGAGAAACCACAGATCCGACAGCCAAAGCTCACCACTGAGGGCTACGGTTGGAGTGATGGGTTGATGTACATCCAGCGCTCCCTCCATCTGGGTGTCGACGGTGTTGGCGTATTGGCTGATGCCGGCCAATAGTGACAGGCTTCCGTATTGAGGTTTGGGTGGAGGACTCCACTCTTTTGGATTTTCGCCGAACGCTAGAGGCTGTTCTTTGCCCATCAAATCGATCGTTGCACCCGTCGGAGTTTGGCCATTGGCGTATTTCACGGCTTCGATGCCGAGCACCTTAGAGTTTGTTTGTATCACGCCTTTTTCGAGTTCGAAAAGAATCTTTGCGATTGAAGCTGTGTCGTCAACCTGGGTGACACGGATGCGACCGAGGATGACTTTTTCCGAACGTGTGATGAATTGCAGCTTCGGGTGCCGTTGAACTGCAACAATTTGAGCAACGTTGAGTTCATCGCCGAGCTTCAAACCCTGGCCCTTCCCGACGTTGATGGTGAGGTCGATTCCCGTGCGACTTAAAACCAATCCCGTGTATGGCAGCTGGTTTTTAAGTGCGGTGTAAAGTCGTTGGCTTTCGCCCCGGACCTCTTGCAAATCCAGTTTGGTGAAATTGCGGGTTTCTTCAAAAGCGATTACCGTTAAATCTTTGCAGCTGATGAGTGCCTGGGCCAGCGCAATGGTGCCGACCCCGCGAATCAGTCGACCCGTTAACACGGCGTCGACGTTGAGGTCCGCGCAAACTTTTTTTCGTGCGTTGGTGTCGTCGAAAAGCTGATTGAATCCCAAGGGGGAAATTTTTTTGTCGATGAAACTCCATTGACTGTCGAGTTGCATCAGCCGCTGCATCTCTTCGATGATGGCCGCTGCGTAAATGCCATCGACATTGTCGCGGACTCCAGCCAGTGCGATGGTTTTAATGGTCAGGGTTTGATCTAGATTGCTCGTGTACGTGACGGTGTCTTTTGTTTTTGGAGTTTGTGCGGCGGCGAAACTGCCACCTCCCACAAATATGGCACAGATTAGAATATTCACGAAGTGTCTGGAACAAATGGTTTGTGAGGACATCATGATGCTCATTCTTAAATTATGTGCGAAACTGATCCGTCCGCAAAGCCCCCGACTCAAATCTAGTCTTCAGACCGCCTGGGCAGAAGATTTAAGAAACCAGACCTTGGGTGATTCACCCCTGCGCCATGATGGTCTAACCTAGGTGAATGGGATTTAAATTCGCTGTTGTGGAAGATGCTGGCTTTGTTCGTTCAGTTTTGAAAAGCTGCTTTGCTGACTTTGGTGGCGAATGCATTTTCGAAACGGGTTCGGGTGTTTTAACGGCCGAACAGAATGATCAACTGGATTCATTAGATGTTATGGTTATCGACTTTGTTCTTCCGGATCGCAATGGCATTGAGTTGGCGGGTGTTGTTCGCGAACGCAGTCCCCACACGATTTTGGTGGGCTGTTCATCGTTAGATGCGGAAGCTATTTTGGCGCAGGCAAAAGCGGTGGGTTTTTTTAAAGTGCTTGCGAAGCCGTTCGCTAAAACTCAGATTCGAGATCTGTTGATCGAACTCGGATTGATTTCTCAGATTCATCATAAAAAAGATCGAGGTGCTGGCCATGTCTGAATTTATGTTTATTGCGAAAGTTTTGGCTCTGACGATTGTGACAGTTGCCGTGCTTCAGTTGGAGTGGGATGGGCAAACTCTTGAGAGACATGTCGAGTCGGGCGTGATTGCAGGCAGTGTGACCCCTTACCTCCAAGGTGTTGCGAGGGGCGGGGCAAAGCTTTTGCTGGAAGGGCGCGACAAGGTCGTGCAGCTCTGGCACAAACAGGTTCCGTCGAGTAACGCCCCCGAGGTTAGCAGCCCCGTTCAAGCTGCTAAAAAGAAAATAGAGAAGCTCGAAGACGATCTTTATGAAGATTGAATCGCAGCGGCCGCGAGCTCTGAGATTTTACTGAACAGTTCGGCCGCTTCTCAGGCCGGGGCTGTTATTTTTTGAGGCGAGAATTTGTCGTTGCATCGCCAAGTTGCAAGCCTCTCGTCTGATTTTGCAAGGGTTTGAGCAACTGCCTCCGCCAACGAGTTTGCTGCTGGGGGCTGGGCCAAACGTGACGATGTTGTTCTTGCTCGACGTCCTTTGAGGTTGGTCGCCATTGGCTCTGCCAACGGCTGAAGCCAGGTTTGCAGAAAGCAATACGCCAAAGATCAATGAGAGAATAGTGAACTTGTGAGAGTTCTTCATGCTTGCTCCTTTTGCCGGTGAGCCAATGAGACGGCTCGTTCGGTGTCTCGGATTGATATGCGAGCGGCGTGCCGGATTGGGACAGAAACAAGCCATTCTGGTTGATTTTGAGACGGTCTGAGACAGCTTCTGACTCGAATCGACACATTCGTTGATCAAGTGTCTAAGATTGAGACAATGCGTGAGACACTCTCGAAATGCAGTAAATACAGTCTAAATACAGCCCGGTAGCTCCCAAGTTGGGGGACAGTTCGTTCTTATGTTGCAACTCAGCCCCCCTCGACGGAGGTCCAGTTAGAGTTTCGACTCCGTCGAACAAAAAATTCAAAAGTTGGTTAAATTCATTTTTTTTCATTTATTTTTTCAAACAGATCGTGATGCAATCTTTAGTCGA
>CALCCV010000229.1 GCA_937900305.1 uncultured Pseudobdellovibrionaceae bacterium
TGTAAAGATAGATGGGCTTCTCGTGCAAACCCAGCTGCCGCCAAGTGATCACTTCACTAAATTCGTCGAGAGTTCCGAGACCACCTGGCAAAATCAAAAACAAATCACTCTCGTCGGCCATGATTTGCTTGCGAACGGACAACGACGAAACCAATCTGACTTCGCCGCTGGGAATTTTTTCCACGTCCGCGAGTTGACGACCCTCCAGGCCAGTCACATGACAACCGCTCAGGTCAGTTACATTACAACCTTTCAGGTTGATTCGCTCCCGATGTCGCAGAAAATCGGGGAGGACTCCCAAGCTCTCACCCTGCTCTCGCTGCCAGGACTTTTGGAGCCAACCCATCACTCCCCGATCGCCGCCCCCATAGACCAAGCGGTAGTTTTTGGCAACGCAGATTCGAGCAAGTTCATCGACGTCGTTTTGCAATTGAGACTTCCGCGGAATGCGGGCACCACAAAAAACATTGATAGATTTTTTTCGGGGCCCTTGGGCCTCTAGAGAAGGAGTTTTCATTGCTCTCAAGATTTCATAACGAAATGAGATCCGGCAATCCCAATTTTTTGGCGGTTTTGACGTGGCCAAAATTGAGACTGTGGTGCTGGAGCGCAATTTCGCCTTCAGAGTAGTCGGAAACGGCCGCACCCCCATACAGTTTGTCTCCCAAAACAGGAAACCCTCGGTAACTCATTTCAAACCTTAGCTGATGAGATCGACCGGTCACGGGATGAAGTCGCCAGTGCAACCGTGAGCCTCCGTCGGGATCGACCACCGCATCAAAGCAATGGGCCATCGTCAAAGTCTTTTGGCCGGCTGCACTTTGAAAGGCCCGCCGCTTACCGCGCAAAATCTGATTTCTCCACTGAAAGTGTTCGTCATTGAGGCTGAGAATTTTTTCGCGAGGATTGGCAACGCTCATCGGCCAGTGATCAAAATTTTGAACCTGCGATTGAGCGAGGTAGGTTTTGTGAATTTCCCCATTCTCGAAAGCCAAATTCAAATCACGATGGGCAGCCGCAGTCTTGGCAAAGAGCAACAATCCTGACACTGGCAGATCCAGACGGTGCACGGGAAAAATCTGTTGTCCCAGATACTCCTGCAGAAGGAGGCCCAGCACCGGACGGCGAACAACTTCAGATGGCTTTTGAGATTTATGGTGATGGTCGCGATCAGGAACCGAAAGCTCACCGGCCATCTTGTGAACGCAAATCACGGCCGCGTTGGCAAAAATGATGCGTTCAGAAAGTTTCACCCCTTAAACCCGATTCCGACGATAAAAACTTCTTTGCTTTCTTTGCGAGTCGATTCAGGTTTGATGATCTCCACCCTCTGAAAGCTCGCTTTGATCGCCGTCTGCAAAGGCTTAAAGTCACCAGAGAAAAAAAATTTGCAGACAAAAAAACCGCCCGGCTTCAGCCAGCTTTGCGCCAGGTGCAGAGCTTGTTCACATAGGCCTGCGGATCGAGCTTGATCCACCGACTTAATCCCGATGGTTTTGGGAGCCATGTCTGAGATGACCGCGTCTAACTTTTCTGGCCAGCCCAATTCTTTAAACTTTTCGGCAAATGGAAACTCAAAAGCATCACCTTGAACAATGTGAACATTTGTTTCCGTCAAACTCATTTCAGACAGATCTATCGCCAAGATCCCGCCCTTAGCGCCGATGGCTTTGGATGCGTACTGACTCCAGCTGCCGGGGGCCGCGCCCAGATCCAAAATTTTCAAGCCCGGCTTCAGCAACTTCCACCGATCGTTGATCTCTTGCAGCTTATAAACGCTTCGAGCTTTGAAGTTCTCTTGTTTGGCTTTTAAAAAGTAGTGATCTTTGACTTTGTAACTCACCCTCACCTCTTAAGAAGGAAGGCTAGACCTGGTCAATCGAAATGCACTTTAATAAACTGGCCAAAGCCCAAAGCAGAGGGTAAATTGATCTTCGTATGGATATAGTCTGGATTTTGGGATTTTTTTTCATCTTTTGTCTGGTGGCTTTTATGGCTGTGGCCTTCTTTTTGCCCGAGTGGGTCGGGATCACAGGTCAAAAGGCGAATGAAATTCAAAAACATCAAGCCGGAGGCTCAAGCCCCGAAGCCGCAGTCCCTAACGAAACCGCGATCAGTCCAAACGGGACTGCAAACCCCATCTCTGAGAACTCCCCGCCCCTGCCAAAGTCGAAGTCGAAGTCTTAAGAGTGCACCGGGCTTAAGCCGGCCTTGAATCTCAAATCGGTTCACCGATAAGAGATGGCAAGGAGAGCTCGTATGACGATATGGAATACAGCCTGGAAAGTTTTTTTGGCGTTGTCGCTCGCCGCTGGCTTAGCGGGATCGCTGGGCTGCGAAGGTGCGCCTAGCGCAGCTTCCAACAGTGCCAGCGTCGGAGGCAACGGCGATGGTTCAGATCCTACGCCCAGCGCCGACTACTTCTATGTTCACGGCGTGGGAGCTACTGGAATTAAAACTTACACACATCTCAAAGATGGCGCTTGGACCGACAAATGCAAAGTGGATCTCGACGCCGCGACGGCCGCTGAGCGCGATATTTTCTGCGTGGTTGAAGTTGAAGAAAAAGACGCCTATCTCAATGAATTGAAACTGGTCTACAATATGCCCAGACATGAAGAATGCAAATACGTCGATCGCATGGGTTACTATGCCTACACTCACCAACCCGGCATCGGGCCGAGCGCCATCACCTACCGAGACGTCGAAGGCACGTTGTCGCTGCTAACGGTGACAGACGCCGGTGCGGATGGTGGAACTATCACCCTCGATTCCAGTGGCGCTTTGAAATGCTCATTCAACCATCTTCCCGACGGACCAAACTGTTGCCAGGGAGATTATGTCGCGACCGTATCACAGTACAATGCCCAAACGACGACTTATGACACCGTCACCGTCAATGGCAATTGGGGCGGCAAAATTTCAAATTGCATCAAAGGACCGGCCGTCGACAATCAAGAGCTCGCCACAGATGGCTATCCAAGGTGGGTCTCGGAGCTTTTGATTGAAGGTGGTCAAACGGCAAGTGCGCTGCACACAACGAGTGCATTGGTTCGAAGCTCACTCGCCCAACTTACTTTCGCTCAAATTTCGATTGCAAAGCATTCAACCTCACAAATTTCGCCCAGCGATTTTTTGGTGCCCAAGACCCATTTGAAACACGCCACTTTTGAACCCTTTGCCGAAGATGATCCAGCCGAGGAACCCACTGATGATGATCCTTACACCGGTGAATTCGTAATCAGTTCACCCGCCGACAAGTCGAATGCCAGCAACCTGTACGTCGCCAACTATTATGAAGACATAAACACTCTGCCGAAGGCCGTCAGTGGCGCCTCCAGCAGTGCCTATGCGTCGCCCTATTATTACTACCAGTGCGTGAACGAAGCGGGCGAAATCCACGCACAAATTCGCA
Organism: uncultured Pseudobdellovibrionaceae bacterium; assembly: GCA_937900305.1. Taxonomy (GTDB): domain Bacteria; phylum Bdellovibrionota; class Bdellovibrionia; order Bdellovibrionales; family Bdellovibrionaceae; genus CALCCV01. Next base: position 3,416 of record CALCCV010000229.1, read on the forward strand.
TGATGGTTCGCGAGTGGAACACGGTCAGCGAGTTTAAGAAACTATCCAACACGGCCGATGCGAACGTCACGGGCAACGAACCTTACTTTCCAGATTCGTACAATGATCGACGAGATTGGAAAGACATCACCGATATCGGCGGGCAAAATACATTCCCACAAAACTATTGGTGAGGTCAGTGGACATCTGGGTTCGGGACTCGGGTCAACAGAATGACCCCAGTGCCGAAGAGAAACAGCAGCCCCAACATTCCGTACTGGGGAGTTTGAGTTAAATAAACGGTGGCCCCAACCACCATCGGACCAATCACCGACGCAAACTTGCCAACCAAATTGAAAAAGCCAAAGAATTCACCACTCTTTTCCTTGGGAATCATCTGCACAAACAGACTGCGACTCAAGGACTGCACGCCCCCTTGAACCAAACCAATGGTGCCAGCCAACAGCAAAAAGTGAACTCCGGTTTTCATTTGTGTCGCGAGAATCACGGTCAGCATATAAATGCCGATGCAGATATAAAGGCCAAATTTTGGTCCACGCTCTTTTGTCAAAAACGTATACGCGAGAGTGGCTGGAAATCCCACAAATTGGGTCACCAAAAGGGCACTGATCAAATCCGAACTCTCCAGACCGATCGACATTCCATAATCCACTGCCATCGTGATCACTGTATAAACGCCGTCGATGTAAAGCCAATAAGCCAACAAAAAAAATCGCAACGTCGGAATTTGCCAAATGTCTCGCGCAGCCGTGGCGGCCCCGCGAAAGCTGGCGACAATTTGTTCTGGCAGAGCACCGGCGACAAAAGGCGCACCGACCTCCTCCACATTCTTCATCAATGGGAGCGAGAAAACAATCCACCAAATGGCGACGGAAAAAAAGGAATACTTCACCGCTTGAACACCATCGGCCAAACCAAACCATTGCGGCTTGAGATACATCAGCACATTGATCAAAAACAAAACGCCGCCGCCCAAATAGCCCATTGAATAACCCAAAAGTGAAACTCGATTCGTTCGCTCTCCACCAGCAACAAAGGGCAACAGGCTGTCGTAAAAATTTATGCTCGCTGTGAACAGAAACATCGCAAGGCCGTATAGGTACATGGCCGGCAGCCAATCGCCCTCCTGCAAAAGTCCGAGGCCCACGACGCAAGCTGAGGCTAACAACATAGTCACGAAGAGCGCTTGTTTTTTGCGGCCACTCAAATCAGTGAAAGCTCCAAAGACTGGCGAGAGCGCGGCGATGGCAAAACCTGAAACGGAAAGCACCACGCCCAAGCGCGCAGTGGTGAGTTGGGGATCAATGCCAGAGCTCCAATACTTTTTGAAAAAGATTTGAAAAAACCCAGCCATCACGGTGGTCGCAAAACTCGAGTTGGCCCAATCATAGAGGGACCAGCTCCACTCGGCCCGCGTGAATCCTAAAAATTCCGCTTTGGTGGTCAACGCCCTGATGCCAGTATTTTGTTTCCGAGTTCGTTTCTGAGTTTGGCTCATGCTTTCCTTTCGCGAAATCTCCGCAACAGAGTCAAAGCTCCCACGAGCAGAGCGGAAAAGACAAACATCATTTCGCGTTTAACACTTCAAGGTGGCGCGGAAAAATTTGGGGATCCATGGCGATGCCAAAATGCGAGGTCGCCACTCTGTGAACGGCGATGCGCTGGCGAGCGCGATCGCCGGATTCATCCCAGTGATCCAAGCGATTGGTCAAAAGATTTTCCTGATCAGCCAAGCTGAGGTGGGTGCCTTCGGTGAGGGAGGTTGGGATCAACTCCCCATTCTCGAGCGCCACCGAGCAGGCCTTAAAAAACTCAATGGGGTATCGAGTTCGCAAGCGACCGACGGGATTTTGGCCCCCTAAAGATTCATTCACCTTTTCGGCCCATCGAATGACAATTTCATCGCGTTCCTGCACAAAGGCGCGACCGTCAGCGATCTGGTGGAGGCCCCAAAACGGAGCGAGAGCCCAGTGCGCTAGCACGCCAGAAATCCGCGGACTCTGAGATTCTTTGAGCACAAAACCTCCCCCCAGACTGTGGCCCGCCAAAATCAAATCTCCCAAATCGCCTCGCTGCCGCCAATGCAAAATCAAGGACTCCACATCCGCTAGAAGTTGAAACTCGCTGAGGTCGACGAAGTTTTGCTCCAGGGCCTTGGGGCCGTGGCCGCGCCAATCCGGAGTCACCACCCGCCACCTTGACTTTTGCGCTAAAAACTTGGCCAGACGACCGAGGTAACGACTGTCACCACCCGCTCCGTGAAAAAGAAAGAGCGTGCCTTGGCGAGGTTTCATCGGCGAAGACTCGCATTCATAAACTCGAAAATACAAGGCCTCTCGGTCCGAAATCTTGTGGCCTTCGAGGGGCGCCAAACTCGATAGTAAAATTTTATGTTTCGTAAATTCTCGGACTAAGCTCACCAGCTTGACTATTCTTGTAAATTCCACACAAATCAAGAGTTTGGGAATATCAGTTGCGACGCCACATGATCCATGTTTACGCTACGCCCATGACAACATTCAGTGATTTTTTGCTTCATCCGGGTCTCCAGCAAGCCCTCGAAAAAATGGCTTTTCAAACTCCCACTCCGATTCAGGCCCAGACCATTCCGCTGATGCTGCAGGGGCGAGACGTGATTGGTTGCGCTCAAACTGGAACTGGCAAAACAGGTGCCTTCGGCATTCCGTTGATTCACCGTTTGATTGAGCACGGCGGAAGTTCGCTGATCCTCGTGCCCACTCGAGAGTTGGCCGTGCAGGTTGAAGCCGTGCTGGCCGACCTGACGCAAGATTTGCCGCAGCTCACGCGGGCAGTTTTGGTGGGAGGCCTAGCCATGTCTCCTCAAATCAAAGCTTTGAAATTAAAACCGGCCATCATTGTTGCAACTCCCGGTCGGTTGGTTGACCACCTGATGCGCCGAACGTTGTCATTGCAAGACACCAAAACCCTGGTTCTTGACGAGGCTGATCGCATGTTGGACATGGGTTTTTGGCCACAGCTTCAACGCGTTTTAGAATTTCTACCCAGCGAACGTCAGACACTTTTATTTTCAGCCACCCTGGCTCCGGAAATAGAAGTTTTGGCTCAAAAAGTTTTGCGACAGCCCGAAAAAATCGTCATCGGCACAGTTTCAAAACCCACCGAATTGGTTGTTCAAAAATCTCTCGAAATCAAAGCTTCAGAAAAAAACCATTCCCTCGTGGATGAATTGAATGCCAGAGCCGACACGGTTTTGGTTTTTGCGCGCACTCAAACGCGGGCCGATCGTTTGCAAACCTATTTGGTGGATCAAGGATTTAAAGTGGCTGTTTTGCACGGCGGGCGCACACAAGCGCAACGCTCGCGAGCTCTGCAAAGTTTTCGCGAAGGGGATGTCCGCATTCTCGTGGCGACCGACATTGCCGGTCGCGGTCTCGACATTCCCCATGTGGGTTTGGTGATCAACTATGACCTGCCGCAAGCCTCAGACGACTACATCCATCGAATCGGTCGGACTGGGCGCTCAGGAAGAACGGGCGAGGCCCTATCTTTTGTCACGCCCGAAGATAAAACTTTGTGGCTCGAAATTTCTCGAGCTCTGAAAGGTGGATCCGGCAACGGCTATCGACATGGGCTTCACAAGGGCGCAAGCGACCGCCAAGTGGAGCGCGAAGTTGCGAAAAAATTTGTGAGCGGGGGAAGTTTTCGTCATCACTCTGAAAAGCGAGGGGTGCAAGCCATTGTCGAACGGACCCGGCCCAAACTTTCAACGTCATCGCAAGCCAAGGCCTTTGCTCCAGCGGGTGATGGGCGCAAAAGCCCACCGTCGGCAAGACCGCTGAACAAAGATTTCAAGCGCAATGACAGTCGCGGCGTAGTTCGTTCGCGACCAGGTTCTAAACGCCGAAATCCACAAACATCAAACGTCAGAAACCAAGCGTTCGCTGGGGAATAGGTTGTCGAGCATCGCCAGCTCCGTTGTCACAGCGACCGTCCCCGAGTTGGCAAAACGCGTTGTAACCCCAACACCAAATTTGATCATCTGAACTTCTTGCGCAAGCGTGGGAACTTCCCACAGATGTGTGAACCCAAGTTTTTCCGGCTGGCAAACCAGAAATCACGGTGGCTTTCAAATCACTTTGAAAGCTGGGATCTGCCAGCTGCCCCATCATGTTGAAACCGAAACAGACCACCTGGTTGCGTTTGTTGATCGTGCAGGTGTTGGTTTTGTTGCCACTGGGAAGAATCGGATTTTGACTGCGATCGAGTTTTGGAACCACCGTCGGCGTCGCTGAATCATAAACTCCCTTGCCGCGCCCGACGTGTTCGGGTCGACCCCAACACAGCAAATCACCACGTTGAACGGCGCAAGTGAAATTCTCGCCCGCACTCACGTCCGTCACTTTCGTGTTTTCACCCATCCATCGAACCCACTGTGGCAGCGGATAATAATTCATATCATCAATGGTGTTGCCCAACTTGCTATAGATATTCCAACCCCAACACTGAAGTCCGCCGCGAACCATTGCGCAGGTGTGAGAATCCGTCGCCACCACTTTCGTTGCGCCACTTCCCGCTGGCAATCCATCCACCCAACGTGGCGAGAGTTCCATATCTTCTGTCGAGGGTTGTCCGCCTGCACAACTTGTTTTGCCAAGTGCGCAGCTGTAATTCCATCCCCAGCACATCACTCCCCCATCGACGACGGCGCAAGTGTGAATATCTCCAGCGGAAATGTCGGTGACCTGTGAGCCTTCGGGAAATTTCAATTTCGTTGGCAAGTTGCGATGGCCACGTTCACCAATTCCTAACGTTCCAAACGTGTCTTTCCCCCAACAGTAAGTCCCCTCCGTCGTGATGGCGCAGGTGTGCGTTTTGCGAGTCGAAACATGCAGAGCCTTACCGGGCAGATCGGCCACGCGTTTGGCACCCGTCGCATTTTCATTGTGACCCAGTCCCAGCTGACCATAAAAATTCCAACCCCAGCAGTACACGGAATCATTTTTAATCGCGCAGGAGTGACCGTAGCCACCGCTCATGTTGTTGGCGGCATTGGCAGTGACTCCACCGTCAATCAGCCCAGCCGTCGACAAGAATGCGAATGAAGCCATCAGAAATTTTGCAGATTTGAGCAAACCCCTCATCGAAACCCTCCCTGGTTTTTTGACAAACACATCGGCGTCGAAAAAATCAACGCTCCTCTAGGTTCCGGAGGCCAATGACTTTCGTCAAGAACCATGCAATGGGCGGTCTAGGTGACGTGGCCGCGAAAATTCTCTAGGCAAAGAGAATGTTGAGCCATTCCTTTTGATCGGGTCGGATGCGCTCTGGCGGCGTCATCAAGCCATTCTGCAGACTGCCTTCCGACAGATTGAGCGTTGTCCAAAAATCACTTGGAACATTGGTTAACTTTTCGACCAACTGAAACGCCTTTTGGTTATTCTCTTTCATGATTTTCAGGATCTCGGGAAGGGTCGCATGGGGAATCGCATCATCCCAGCAATCGTAATCGGTCACATAACTGAGCGGCAAATATCCCAGACCAGCTTCGCGCGCGAGCGCAAATTCAGGAAAGTTCGTCATGCCAATGATGTCTGCACCCATGCGAATGTAACTGAGACTTTCCGCCTGCGTTGAGAAATAAGGACCTTCAATGCACACGTACGTCTTTCGCAAGTGCACCTGACAGTCCGTTCGATCAGGACGATCCGCCTGAGTGACATCTTCAACCCACTTCAGCAGATTTTTATGCACTGGGTGCGCAAGACTGACGTGGCCGACCAAACCATCGCCGCAAAAGCTGACCGCGCGGTGACTCTTGGTCCGATCAATGTACTGGGACGGGACCACTAAATCTCCAGGCTTAAATTCGGCGCGCAAACTTCCCACCGCACTGATCGACAGCACACCCAGTGCGCCTGCCCGCTTGAGCGCAAAAATATTGGCGCGGTAATTCACTTCCGAGGGCGACAGCTCGTGATTTTCTCCGTGACGCGGTAAAAACAAACACTCTTGTTCGCCAATCTTGATCTTTTTAAAGCCCGTCGAAGCTTCACCGAATGGCGTGTGCCGATCAAGATTCAACACCTTCGTCACACCTTCAAATTTCTCAAAACCAGATCCGCCCACAATCGCCCACATCTTTAACTCCTCTGAAAATAAAAATCACAAACCTTTAAGCCTTTAACTCATTCTTTGCCGCTCGAGCCACTGGTCTGAAGAAAAAACACCTTCGTCGGTGATGAAAGAGGTCACCAGTGAGGCCGGCGTCATATCAAACGAGGGATTGAAAACGGCGGATCCCACCTGCGCCCATTGGGTCACACCGTTGTGTCGAACGTATCCCAAGACCTCTTCGGGAGTCCGCTCTTCAATAGGAATGTCTTCACCCCGGCCACAGCGCGGATCGTAGGTCGTCATCGGCGCCACACAATGAAATGGAATCTGGTGATGTCGACAAAGAACCGCCAAAGAATAAGTCCCCACCTTGTTTGCAAAATCACCATTGCGACAGATTCGATCGGCGCCAACCAAAACTCGGTCAATACGTTTCAACTGCATCAAATACCCCGCCATGGAATCTGTATTGAGCGTGTAAGGAATTTTGAGTTTATTTAGTTCCCAGGTGGTCAACCGAGCCCCCTGCAGCAGCGGTCGCGTTTCGTCAACGTGCACGTGGATTTCCCGGCCCCACTCGTGAGCTTGGCGAATCACCCCAAGGGCCGTGCCGCTGCCGACCGTCGCCAGGCCACCGGTATTGCAATGAGTGAGAATTCTTTCGCCGGGCTGAATCAGACTGGCGCCGTGAGAGGCCATGCGCTGGCAAAGCTCAACGTCCTCCAGAAAAATCGCGTGAGCTCGGGTCGGCACTTGCGAGCGAAAGTTTGCCTCACTCAAATCGTGCATCATCCGCTGCAAACTATTTCGCAGATTGATCGCGGTCGGCCGCGACTCCGCCAAATCTTCAGCGAGTTTACGAAACTCAGTGTAAGAGATTTCTCGGAACTGCATTAAATCCTTCACCAGCGCCAGAGCCGCCGCAACTCCAATGAGCGGCGCGCCGCGAACCTTCAGAGATTGAATGGCCCCAATCATGTCGCGACTGTTGTGAATTTCCATCCACAACTCTTCGTGTGGCAAAGCCTGCTGATCCAAAATCCAAAGGCGGTCCCGTCGCCAGCGCAAAGCTAGGGATTCAAGATCGCCCTCTATCCAACTCTTTGATTTCATCTTTGCGCTCCCTCAAAAGGTTCGTGGTCCAATTTTTTCACGCAGCTTTTGCAAAGCCGCCATTTCTTCGGCTGGCAACTTCGTCAGCGGGCCCAGCTGCAAAGCTTGATGCAAAATTTTAGCGGTGTGCTCGAGTCGTTCGATGCCCCACAGG
>CALCCV010000230.1 GCA_937900305.1 uncultured Pseudobdellovibrionaceae bacterium
ATTTTATTCGCAAGTCCAAACGTGGTATCGCCGTGGATCGCAGCCTGCGCGATGAACCGGAAGACTGACTTATGAACAGCCAACTTCATAAAGAGAATGCTTCACGTAAAAAGGTTCGAGCGGCTCTCGTTGGGGCAGGTTATCTGGGGGGATTTCACGCCGAGAAGTTGGCCTCACATCCGGATGTTGAGTTAGTTGCTATCAGCGATTTGAATGAATCTCGCCTTCGCGAATTGGCCGCCAAGCACGGTTGCCAAACGACGACCGATTATAAAACTTTAGCAGGTCAGGTCGATTGCGTTTTGATCGCAAGTACGACGTCAGCGCATTTTGCGGTGGCTAGTTTTTTTGCTCAGACGGGACTGCCGCTGTTCATTGAAAAACCAATCACGGGAACCTTGGCGGAAGGGCGCGAGTTGTTGGCTCTGCAAGACAAGCAGGGCTCGCCCATCATGGTGGGACACATCGAGCGTTTCAATCCCGTGCTGATTCGATGTCGTGAGATGTTGGCTGAAGTGTCGCCGTTATTTTATCGGTTCTTTCGCCGTGGACCTTTTCGTGAGCGCGGGTCCGACGTCAGTGTGCTGCACGACTTGATGATTCACGATTTTGATTTGCTTCGCTATTGGACGGATTGCCACAGTCTGGAAATCACTTTTCAGGCATTGAAGGCCATTAAAACCTCGTTAATTGATCAGGCTGTTTGTGCGGGCCTAACTGACACCGGAATTCTTTTTGAACTCGAGGCTTCGCGAGTTTGGTCTGAGCCTCAGCGGGGAGTGCACGTGGTTGGTCGAAACGCCACGTTGGAAGTGAACTCGGTCACTCAAGTGATTAAGAAAGTGGACCATTCGACGGGTCAAATCACCGAAGAGGTTGTGCCCAAGGCCGACGCCATGAAAGCCGAAGTTGCGAGCTTCATTGAGCGCGTGATGATTCAACGGACTGAGCCGCTCATCTCGGCTCGTGACGGATTTTGGAATCTGGAGCAAGTTGAAAAGGTGATTGCGGGCGGAGTCAAGGCGTGAGCTTTCGCGAAGGAACTTCGACGACCGCCACTGAAAATCAAGTTCTTATCGTCGCCGCCGAAGCTTCCAGTTTTCACTACGCGGCTCAATTGTTGAGGGCGTGGAAAGCCCAGGGCCGCAACATTCAGGCCTTTGGAGTTGGCAGTCCCGAAATGGAGGCCATGGGTTTTGAACGGCTCGGTCGTTCAGAAGACATGGCGATCGTGGGAGCTGTGGAAATTCTCAATGCTTTTGGAATGCTGAAGGGTGTGTTTGATCGCTTGGTTCAGGCTGCCGTGGAGCGCAGACCGAAAGTGGCGATCGTGATGGATTATCCCGAGTTCAATTTGCTTCTCAGTCGCAAGCTTCACAAGTTGGGAATTCCGGTCGTGTATTACATCTCGCCACAGGTGTGGGCCTGGCGCCGTGGTCGGGTTCAAACGATCAAAAAATACTGCCGCAAAGTGCTGTTGTTGTTTCCCTTTGAAATTCCGTTTTATGAACAAAACCAAGTGCCCAATGTTTTTGTCGGTCACCCCATTCTCGATGAGTTGGATCCCAGGTTTTTAGATCCCGTGTATCGCAAGACTCATCGAGGACAAGTCGGGATCAAACCGGGCGATGTTGTTTTGGGACTCATGCCAGGCAGTCGAAGACTTGAGTTGCGGCAACATTTTGCCATTCAGCTCGAGGTGGCAAAGCGCCTTTCGTTAAAACATCCTCAAGTTAAAGTTTTGATTTTGGTGGCGCCGAGTTTTGAAAAAGAAGATTTGCTACCTTATCTTGAGGATTTTCGAATGCCCTACATTTTGCTCAAGGACGATCCCTTTCGGATGATTCACTTGACGGATATGATTCTCGCGGCGAGCGGGACGGCCACATTGATGGTGGGTCTGCTGCACAAACCGATGGTCATCATGTACCGCATGAAATTTTTGACGAGTCTCATTGCAAAAACATTGGTTCGAGGTGCTAAGTTTTTTGGAATTGTGAATTTGATTTTGGATCGCGAAGTTGTGCCCGAAAGATTTCAAGCCGACGCCAATCCCGAGGAGCTATCGCGATTGCTTGAGCGTTACATTCTTGAACCCGACTATCGAGACCATGTGGTGAATGAATTGAAAACCCTCGAAGCTTGTCTGGGCGAGAAGGGGGCCACGGCGCGAGTGCTTGCGGCCTTGGATGAGTACTTGGTTCCGTGAAGGACTGGGTTTTGATGAATGGCGATCACTGAAAAATGTCTTCAAGTTATCATTGCGGGACTGCGTTGGCTGCTTTGGCCAATCAGCTTGATCTTTGGTGGAGTCAATTTAGCTAAAAGATGGTTTTATCCTTATGGCCGTCAGGTCGTATTGCCCGCGCGAGTCGTGAGTGTGGGAAATTTAAGTGTGGGTGGGACGGGCAAAACACCGACGCTACTGTGGTTGGCTCGGCAGCTGCAAGGGCGGGGTTTGCGTGTGGGTTTGGTTGTTCGTTCTTACAAGGCCCGACAGCAACAGCCGGCTCTTGTGGATTTAAGTCGCGAAGATTTAGGACCTGCTCAATATGGCGATGAAGCTTGGTGGTTGAAAGGTCAGCTGCCGATGGTTCCAGTGGCGTGCGGTCGAACCAAAGCTGAAATTGCAAATTTTTTGTTTTCTGAAAATCCAGATTTGCAGTGGATTCTGGTTGACGATGGGTTTCAGCATTTAGCTTTGCACAGAGATGTGGATTTGCTTTTGATTTCGGAAAATGATTCGGCCCGGGATCGTTGGCCCGTGCCCACGGGACGAGGGCGCGAATTTTTTCGAGCCAAGTCCGCCGCAGATTTGCTTTTGTGGGTGGAAAAAGAGTCAGAGGATTTAAAGAAGCTTCAAGCTCCCACCAGCGAACAAACGGTGTTTGATGAATTTCATGCCCGTCTAAATTCAGGACCTCTTCCGCAGTTGGAAAATGTTTCACCGGGAACTTCAGTTTTCGCCTTTTGTGGCTTGGCCCGCCCGGAGCCATTTTTTGCGGGACTTCGCTTGCGTTACCCTCACCTGAACTGGGAGTTTCGAGCGTTTGCGGATCATCATCCTTACTCGGTCGCAGATCTTCAAAACCTGCAGCGGTCAAAGGCTAGGGCCTTTGTTACGACAGAAAAAGATTTTGTAAAGATTCGTGAACTTTGGCAGACCCAACAAGAGCTGTTGGTCATCCCCTATGAAATTGAAATAGATCGCCCGGAAATTTTGGTCGATGAGATTTTACGCCTGGGTCAGCAAATTCGCAAACATCCACTTTCGCTTGCGGAACGAGTGTTGGGTGGTGTGGTTTTGGGATTTGGTTTGATGTTGTCTTGGCTTCCACGACGGCTGTTGCGATCACTTGGGGCAAGCCTTGGTGTTTTGTGGTTTGATATTTTTCGCATTCGTCGCCAAGTCGTGCTAGGCAACTTAGATTTGGCATTCCCAGAGGTGGCAAAACAAATCAAAACTCAGTGGGGTCGTTATTCCGTTTATCAAATGGGTGCAAATTTCGCCGAGTTTTTCACCTTGCCTCACTTAAATAAATCCTGGATTGCTAAAAATGCGGTCTTTGAAGGGCTTGAACATTTCGATGCGGCCCTTGCCCAGAGCAAGGGTGTCTATCTTTTGTCGATGCATCTGGGGCACGGGGATTTGGCGGCGTCCCTGCTTTGCCGGAAAGGTTACCAATTGCATTTGATTTCGAAGTTTTTTCGAAGTCGGTGGTTGAATGATCTGTGGTTTGGCGTGCGCGGAGCGGGGGGAATGAAGTTCATTGAACCCCATGGAGCTGAGTCTCCATTTCGAATTTTGCGAGCCATCAAAGAGAAAGCGGCTGTGATCTTTGTTTTAGATCAGTTTATGGGAAAACCTTTTGGGGTTGAGACGACCTTCTTTGGCCATAAAACGGGTACGGCCTATGGTCTAGCTTTGTTTGCGCTGAAAACGCGATCTCCAGTTGTCCCGGTGTATTCTTTTGAAGGCGATGATGGTAAGGTTCATGTGGTGTTCGAGTCAGCGATGGATCTGACATCTTGGCTTACTGGAAATAAAGAGGAAGTGTTGCAAAATGTCACTCAGGCCTTCACCGACAAGATTGAAGAGTGCGTTCGTAAACACCCGCAACATTGGATGTGGGTTCACAGGCGATGGAAAACATACGAGTAGAGCGGCTCACCGCCAGGAGTGGATCTTGAGATTTTTTGGAATTTTGCTGATTTCAGTGACGACCGGCTGTGCCTCCGGTTTTTTGAAATACGACAAAGAAAAACACCTACAAACCAACTCTGAGTTCGATAAGGTCGTCACAATCTCTGAAGACGCCGAAGGGAAAAAAATTGCCATCCCGACCTCAGCGTCGGTGACTGCGGAAGAAGCTAAAGCGGCCGCTGAATTGGAAAAAACCAAGGCCCAGGCCGCGGAGACTGAAAAAGAAAAAGAAAAAGAAGAGACCAAAACGATTCCCGTCAACCCTGCGCCCGTGGGGAAAGTCGGCAAAGTTGCAAAAGCTCCTACCGCTAAGGAGACAAAGACTGCAGGCAAAAAATCAAGGTCCAAAAAGCAAGGTGCAGAGAAATCGGCCACAGACAAAGTTGTCGAACCAACCGCTCCGGCGGGGCCGGCTCCTCACGAACCTGACTTGGAAGATTCTGTGGGATTCGATGGTCGACGTCCGCTCAAAGATCCGTTCCGTGTGGGTGAAGAGGTCGTCCATCGTGTGCATTATTTCAAAATGGCTGCTGGCGAAATGAAATTGAAGGTTGAACCGTTTCGTTTTGTGAATGGTCGAAAGTCTTACAGTATGGTGACTGAGGCTGAAACGGGAAGTTGGTTTGCCAGCATTTACACCGTTAAAGATCGGGTCGAAACTTACATGGATTATGAAAAGCTCATTCCGTGGGTCTATTTTCTAGATGTCAAAGAGTCGAATCAAATCAAAAGCACCAAAACCTATTTTGATTTCAACAAACTTCAGGCCAATTTTTGGGAAAAAAAATACAC
>CALCCV010000231.1 GCA_937900305.1 uncultured Pseudobdellovibrionaceae bacterium
CGCTCCTTGTTTCTCGACAGGATCGGAATATTTTCGAAACCATCGAGACCGGTCGAGGTTTTGGGTGTCGGAGTGGAAGGCACATTGATCAATCCGCTAATCAGCTCACGAAACTTAGCAAAATCCAGACTGTGGTACTCGTTACGAAAGCGATCGGGCAGTGGCAGATCTGCCAAATGATCGTGGCGCTGTGAATCTGTCAGAGCCTGCGTGAGATTTTCTAGTTTGCGAAGGGACCAATAGTGTTTCAAAAATTCATCTGCCGAGGCTTCAGGGAACAAACCCAATTGGGCGAGCTCGCGAACGGCAGCCTCGATCGATCGAACTCTCAGTCCCTTGTGGCGCCCGCCATAAATCACTTGAAGCGAGTGAACAAAGAGCTCAACGTCGCGAATCCCACCGGGCACAAGCTTTAGATCCAAAGGGTTTGGTTTTTTGGCGCTCTCGTGGAAAATATCACCACGCAGGCTGTTGAGTGATCGCATGAGTCCATGATCTAAAAATTTTCGATAACAAAATCTCTCGAGATCGGTTTCAATACGCTGAGCAGTTTCACTTTGCGTGATGGCACGCATCCGTAAAAGCGCCACCCGCTCCCAGTTTTCTCCATAATTCAGATAGTAATCCACATACTCATCCACAGTTGGTAGGAGAGGTCCAAATCGACCCCCAGGACGAAGGTTGAAATCGGTCCGAAAAATAAAACCTTCGCTGGTGCGTTCAGACAAAAATTGAATCCATTGCCTGAGCGACTGACTAAACTCCTCAGTCGCGGCGTCCACGACCACACACAAATCCACGTCGGAGCTGAGATTGAGTTCGTGAGAACCGAGCTTCCCCAGCGCGAGCAAGGAGACATCCTGGCCTTTAAAAAAAAAGATCAAAGATGTTTTCAAAGCAAGATCTGCGAATTCGGACCAGGCTAAACAAACTTCGCGGGGGTGAATGCGATCAAAGTACGTGGCAAACGCCAATCGCAAGAAATGTTCATTGCGCTGAAGTCGCAGAGACGGCGCCAGTCCCGCCACCCGCGATCTTTCATAAAACTGGAGCGGTTCAGAGAGAGCGAAAATCTCTGCCCTATCAGATGAGGAGTAGTCTGTCAGAGGCGGAATCTCACTCCAAAGTTTTAGACCATTTGGGTCGATAGTAATTGAAGTTGTCATTGGTGACCCTGTATTCATTGGTGCCTTCAATCGTAGATATGTAGATCTGGCTTTTGCCCGTCCGATTGCTTGTGTACATGACATATCGGCCATCTGGAGAGAATGTTGGGTCCTCGTGATTCGCCATCTTGCCGTTCGTTCTGCGCGCCGAAGTCACCCGCGCAATCCCACTGCCGTCAGCATTCATAATAAAAACATCAAAATTGTTTTCACTCTGCCCTGCAAACGCAATTTTTTTGCCATCGGGAGACCACGAAGGTGTTGAGTTAAACACTCCGGCAAATGTCAGTCTTTGTGGGGAACTTCCGTCGGCATTCATGATGTAAATCATGGGTGATCTGGCCCGATCCGATGAGAACGCCAACTTCTGTCCGTCGGGACTGATCGCGGGCTCGACGTTCATCGCGCCCAGAGGGCCTTTGGTCAACTGCGCCTCCAGTGTGCCATCGTAGCGCATTTTGTAAATGTTGGGACTGTTGCCCTGAGAAATCGTCAAGTACATGCTCTTATTGTCAGGATCAAAATTTGCTCCTGAATTAAATCCTTGTCGGTAAGAAATAAGAGACCGCTTGCCCGTAGGCAAGTCGAACATAAACATGTCAGCATTTCGGCGCTTAGATCGGCCCCGCAAAACAAATGCGGTGTAAGCGACCTTTGTGCCATCTGGTGACCAAGCCGGTGACATCGAGACGCTGCGATGATTTGAAATTTTAGTCGGGCCAAAACCATCCCAATCCATCACATAGATTTCGCGGTAACCGCCGCCATCCCGATCACTGGCCACCACGAGCCGAGACAGAAAAGGCCCCGCCGTACCAGTCAATTCTTTGAGCACGTCATTGGCAAATGAGTGCGCAATCCTTCGTCCGGCTGAGCTGGTGCCTTTGTATTTTTTGCCGAAAATCATTTCACCCTTGGGAACGTAATAGAGATATCCTTCGAATTCAGTTTCATTTCCAAGAATTCGGTAACCACCGCGAATCAAAAACTCAGCGCCAACGGTTTTCCATTTTGCGAAATCAAAGCCCGCTGGATCCCCAGGCTTCGGCTTTAAAGATGTCTTTGATACGTCTTCGAGGTACGCGGCTTGGGACATCATTTGGAAAAGCGATGAAACAGTGAGATCATTTTTTATCACATTGTAAAGCTCTGCCCCGGCCGCGGCGGCTGTCGCATTGACCGAACCGGTGCCCATAAAATTTAGACTCGGCAGCGCTAAGTTGCTCTCTTTGCGTTTCGCCTCGCCAACGTTGATGTAAATTTGCGACGCCGACGCCACCGAGCTGAGCAAAACTGAACCTATTAAGCTCGCCGCCAAAAAATATGAGAAGACCTTTGAAATTTTACAGCCGCTATTCATCGTCATTCAAGCTCCTTCAGGTTTCAAAAATCATTTAAGGAAAAGCCAAGACAATTCCCTCAGTCGCCACCCGGTTCACAAACTTAGGCGGAGGCGCCGGAAAAGGAGAGGCCTTATCGACCGAATCTAAAACCCAATTGTCATAGAGAGTGTTGCCACTCTTTTTTATTATTTTACGGTCAATCACAGTTCCACTCGAATCGAGTTTTACTAAAACTGTCGCTTCTAAGCTTCGAGATGAGAGCCACTTGGGCAACTCCCAATGTTTTTTAGAATGCTCCTCAACTAAATTTTCGTAGCTGCCGCGCTGAAGAGCATCGAGACTACCCGATGTTCCACCTTCTTGCACTTGCGGGCCTTTCACCAATTTTTCCTTATCACGCCGTTCGGTTTCAACATCGTCGGCAATTTTGTCGAAGGCCGAGGACGCTTCCATCTTTCGAAGCGCTTCATCTTGCTTCTTTTTTTGAGCCTCTAGTTTTTTTGCTCTGTCGTCTTTCGGTTTATCGGGCAGCTTGACGACATCCTTCTCTTTGGGTGCCGGAGGTTTTGGGGCCTCTGGCGGCGGCTCGGGAGACTTAATCGGTGGCACAACTTCTTCTACCGGCGATGCTTTTTGAACAAGAGGGGGAAGTTGTTTTTCAGGCAAGCCAACGAGATCTACTTTGACCGCACGAGGAGCTGGCATTTCGTCGTTTGGAGAAAAAACCCAACTGAACAAAAAGGCCAGCGACACCAAGCCATGTGCAATGAGAGAAAAAATCACTCCTCGCCTCACGGTCTGTTCTAGCTTCTTTGTACGCTTGACTGCCATTCTTAATCACTGATCCTTTGGTAATGTCACAAGTCCGATATCAGAAATTCCCGCGGCTTTTATCTCAGCCATGGCCTCGGCCACGATTCCATAACCAACGGCACGGTCAGCCTGAATATAAATTTGTTTGTTGTCGCGAGTTTGAAAAATGGCCTGCAACTTCTCACCAAGACTTTCGAGGGCGATCGTCGTTTTTCCTGCTGTGATGACACCTTTTTTGTCGATCACTAAGACAAATGGATCTTCTGTTACCTCGACTCCGGACGGGGACGTCTTCGGTAAATCCACCTCAATCCCTTGTTGCATCAAGGGTGCCGTGACCATGAACATAATTAATAAAACCAGCATGACGTCCACCAGGGGAGTCACGTTGATTTCACTCATCACGGCACGACTTTTCGAACCAGAGTTTGAAAATCCCATCACTCCGCCTTCATCAAATTTCGCTTCATGAGATTGAGAAAGTCGCTGCAGAAATTATTCAATTCCATTTCTTCTTTGCGAACTTTGGCGATGAAATTGTTGTACAAGACGACCGCCGGAATAGCGGCCGCTAACCCAATGGCCGTGGCCACGAGGGCCTCAGAAATACCCGGGGCAACAACGGCCAGCGAGGCACTGCCAGTCTGACCAATTTTATGAAAAGACGACATAATTCCCCATACGGTCCCAAATAAACCGATGAATGGGCCGGTGCTGCCAGTTGTGGCGAGAACAGTCAGTTTCGATTCCATGAACGAAAGCTCTCGGTCGGTGGCTTTTCGCAGCGATCGCTCCAAGTTGTCGAGAGCCCCTAACTTGATGGATGTCAGAGATCCGGAAAGTTTATTGAGTTCCTTATAAGCGGATTTGAAAACTCTCGCGAGCGAGCTGTCCTCATATTGATCAATGTTTTCAAAAAGCGCATCCAGTGAAGTTGCTTTCCAAAACCGACTTAAAAAAAGCTCGTTCGATTCCTGCATATTTCTAAATTGTCGATATTTTGCAAAAGCAATCGCCCAGCAAACCACAGACAATCCGACCAAAATCAAAAGTGTGAGTTGGACAACTGGACTCGCTTGCAAAATTGATTCTAAGGCGCTGGTTTGAACCACCACCGAATTCGGAGTCGCAGGACCTTTGGCGAGGGCCATCTCAGAAAACAAAATCCAATTCATATTTCTCTCCCACTTTTGCGAACTCGTTCGACGTCATCTCAAAGTTAACGAGAAAGAGAGGGAGGAGCAACCCTTCGACTGATTTCACTGAGCAATTGTGGTGAGTGTCATCTGCCTTGCACAAGGACATCGTAGGGCAAGTGATTGTCACTGATAAATTTCATATCTTCTTCATTCGTCACGGGACCCAAAATGATTTTCATTTTTCGCCGCTGTACTTCTTCAAGAACTGTGCGATCAACAATTTTGCGTCCCAAAACCGTCACCGGTGAAATGAACACATCACCTTTGATTGGAGCCATCGAACCCAAACCAACCGACGAAAAAGTCACAATCCGATTTAAATCCGCTTGTGAAAAACCAAAAAGCCATCGCGGCTTCTCACGACGAACACTGCCCAAGACCGAAGTGGTCGTAGATTGAATCAGCGCCTTTTCTTGAAGACCGCAGGATTCAATCGCCGCCACAATCGCCAAGTGAATCCCTTCAGAGTTATCG
>CALCCV010000232.1 GCA_937900305.1 uncultured Pseudobdellovibrionaceae bacterium
AGTTCAGACGTGTGCTCTTCCGATCTGATTCGAGCCTGCTGATGCGCTAACTGCGCAAAACAGGTTCGAGTATTTTTTAGAATTTAGCTTTGAGGAGACGTTCGTGGAAAGCTTACTGATCAAACAAACCCTACCCAACGGGTCCACCCGAACTTGGAAGATGCGCTCAAGCGAAACTCAAAAGACGTTTGGATCTTCTCGGCTGGCGGATCTCAGTTCTGTTTCACCGAGTCTAAAAGGAATTCAGGGCGTGTTCGAATACAAGGCTGACAAATGGCTGTTCATCAACATGGACAGCCAGCTCGCCGCCACTGACAAATCTCCAGAAGTTCTGATCGAAGCTGACACCCGAATCGTTTTCGGGGATTCGACCATTTCATTTGAAATCAACAAGAAGGACTATTCGCTTCTAGCTCTGCTCGACAAACTCGACGAGCAACCTCTACAGGGTGACGAAAAGCCATTTCAACTTTGGCTAGTGAAAAAAAATGGTAGTATCATCGAAACAAAGATCACCAGCGTTAAAGAGAAGTTCATTCCATCGACAACGCCCAAACGCGTCGTCGTCTCTCCGATCGGTGGTCGCGAGTGGAGTAGAACTGAATTTGAAGGAATGGAAATTGTTCATCGCACAGTTCATTTGACTCCTGCGCAGAAAATTCCGGGCCTTGATAAAAGTCAAATGATGGACGCAGAAAATCGCAAAGCCTTCTTTTTTGTTTGCGGCGTGATTGGGTTGATCTCTCTCTTGGCGTTCATTGCGCCGAAAAGTGACCCTCCTGAACAGGTGGCTAAGGAGTACGTCAGTCAGAATATAGATCTGACCCAGTTTCAAGATCAGAAAAAGCCCGAGAAAAAGAAAAAAGAAAAAGACAACACCGCCAAGCAGCAAACCAGTGCGCAGGGAGAACAAAATCAAGCGGCCGGTAAAGCTGGTAACAGTTTGCGATCTATCACCGGCGGCCGAATCTCTCAAATCTTAGGGAAAATTTCGGTCACCGCTGCTCGCAGCAATCACGTGGTTCTCGCCAAAGGCATCGCCGCCAACAGAGGTGGCGGACGAGCATTGGCCGGCGTCGGCACCGTCGAGCGCAGTGGTCGAGATTGGCAACAAGAAGGCTTGGGCGGATCTCTTCGCGTCGCAACTCTTGGCAAAGGCGGCGGACTTTCTGGTGGAGCTTTCGGAGGTTTGAAAGGGAGTGGCGTCGGCAAAGGCGATGTCGGTCTGCTCGAGGACGAGAGCGAAGTTGAAGGCGGATTGGACAAAGAACTCATCGCTCAATACATCAAATCGAAACTTGGCCAAATTCGTTATTGTTACGAGCGCCAATTGTCAGCAACTCCAGATCTCTATGGCAAAGTCGAAATTCGCTTTGAAATTGCTAAGACAGGACAAGTCGACAAACAGAAAATCAATGAAACGTCTTTAAAAAATAATAGTGTTGAAGGTTGCATTCTTTCTAAGGTGAGCAGTTGGAAATTTCCGGAACCTAAGAATGGGACAAGAGTCGTCGTCAAATATCCATTTATGTTTAAGAGCACCAACTAAGCTGGAGGCAATCCGTGAAAAACTCACTCATACTGCTGATCGTTTTACTGTCTGGAGTGCAGTCACTCGCTCAAACCCAGGGCAAAAAGCCCTCACCTGCACCAACCATTCCGACGTCATCGTCGGCACCCGCGCCCGACACCAGTGCGGCAGGTTCGCAAGAGCCGCGTTCATCTGATAAGATGGACCTCAACAAACTCGAAGAAAAATATTGGTCGGCCAAGGATGATGACTTCACCGTCGTCCAAAATCGCGCCTACCCGAAAGCCAACCGGTGGGCCCTCAGTCTTCACGGTGGAAAGCCCATCAACGACAATTACCGGGAAGGAAATATGACCGGTCTCACCGCCGGCTACTTTTTTTCCGAGCGCTATGGTCTTGAACTTCAGTACCAAAGCTTTGCTTCAGACTACAGCGAGCTGGTGAAACAGTTCGTTGCTGAAAAAGCCGTGTATCCGAATGGAAACTCCTTCATGTCGTCCAAAACGCTGGCGTTCCAATTCGTTCCTTTCTACGCAAAAATGAGTTTTCTAGATAAAAATATCATCTACTTTGATATGGCCATCGGAGTTGGCGTGGGAACCACAGACTATCGGATAGAAAAGATTGAAGGCGGCGAAAATAAATCGGCCATGCACTTTTCGCTGGATATCACTCAACACTTCTTTTTGTCTGAAAAGTTCGCGTTTCGCTTCGACTTTCGCAACAAATGGACCAATGAAGATCGCGCCCGTTACTATCCCGTTGGAGCAGAAGAGCGAAGCTTGGGTTCAAAACAAGTCAATGACACCAGTTTATTGTTGGGCCTGACCTACTGGCACTGACCTAATTAAGTAAATGCCGTCCAAAAGCACCGACGGTGACGATGAGCAAAAGAAGTTCTGGGGGACTTATGAGAGATTTAAATTTAACAACGTCAGTGATCATTTTGTCGGTGACATTTGCCATTGGCCTTCCGCAAGTGGCCTTGGCAAAACTCTTAGAGGTCACCGAAGGAAAAAAACCGGCGTCGAAGGACCTGAGCATCAAAAAAAGTGCGGTTCCTACTTGGACCAAGATGAATAAATCAAAAGACATTCCTCGCCTCGACATCGGTTCCGAAGACACCTTGAAAGCCGGAGATTTCGTCGTTGAAATAAAACTGATGACAACAAAACCCATCTCTTCGCTGCAAACCCAACCGTCCCCTCCTGTTCCCAATTCCAAAAATTTTCCAAAAGTAGATATTGCCGACGAAAAAAAGGCCTTCAAAGCTCCGTTTGGTCAAAAAATTCCTAGCCTCAGCGAACCACAACTGCCCGCGCCCGCAAAAGTCACCGAAGTCACTCCGATTGTCAAAGATTTGAATGTCATGTCGGCAGCAGAACTCAAACAGCTGCAAGGATTGATTCTTTTTGAAATGGCCGACAACAAAGAATTGGCACTAGGTCTCTTCGCCGAACTTCTGGCCGATGCAAAATGGAAAGAAGAAGCCGCCTACCAATATGGCCTCGTCGCTCTCAAAGTGGGCTTAAATAACGAATTTCAAGACCAACTTTTCACTGTCATGACCAAAACAAAAAATAAAGAGCTCGCACGGTCCGCTTGGCTCCATCTCTGGGAAAATGCTCGTCACGTTCCCGTCGACAAACTTCCCCTTCTGGAAGAGTACAGCGAAAAATTAAAAACTGATAAATCTCACTCGGCTGGCTATCTTTACAATCGCGGATTGTATCTGACAGATTCTGCAAAGATGCAAGAGGCCTTCGACTTGCTCTCGGCAGTGAAAGAATCAGATCCAGAATACCTGCAAGCCCAATTTCACCTCGGCATCATTCTCTATCGAACAAATCAAGTTGAAGATGCCATCGATCAGCTCAACAAAGTTTTGAAACTCACAGAAAATGACAAAACCAACGTCGTTCGATCCTACACGGCGATGACTCTGGCCCGCCTTAAATTTCAACAAGGGGAATACAAAGAGTCCTACAACACCTACCTGCAAATCGACAAAAACAACAGCCTGTGGCTTCAAGCGATGGTCGAACAAGCCTGGACTCAAATCATGTCGAAAGACTACGAAGGCGCCGCAGGAAACATGTTTTCACTGCACACCGATTTTTTTAAAAATAACTATGCGCCCGAGTCCTACTTGGTTCGCACGGTCAGCTACCTCAACCTCTGCCAATACGGCGATGGCATCAAAGTTCTCGAAACAATGAAACGCAAATACGCTCCCTTGAAAAACACCCTCGACCACTACCTTAAAACACACACCGAACCTGGCCATTACTATGATTTGGTGAAAAACTGGCTGCAACACTCAGACTTGAAAGTGATGGAAGGGATTCCCCAAAGCTTTCTCCTTGAGCTTGCCAAGTATCCAGTTTTTCAAACCGAGCAAAATGTGATCAACAAATTAGAAGACGAATCTTCGCTCTTTAACAAACTCAGTTTGGATATTTTAAAGAAGGAAAAAGACCTGCTGCAAAAGCTCAACGAAGTGAACACCCAACTGGCCGCCGCCAAATCTGGCTCTCGCATGCCATCGTCAGAAAATGTCGACGAACGACTCCTCAGCTACAACATTCAACACATGCTCGCCAAAAAAGCTCGAACTCTATTGAAGCCCCTGCGCGAGGCCGCTCTGATCAGACTCGACAAAGAGAAAGCCAACGTCCGTCTTCGCGCCGCCAAAGCGATCCACAACAAATTCAAGGCCCTTTCGGTTGATCTGGCCCGCATCATCGACCAAAACGAAGTTCTGCAATACGAACTCTACTCCGGAGCCGGTGAACACATTCGCTACCAACTCGCCGGAGGCGAAATCAACACCGACAAACGTCCAGAGCTGCAAGCTGAAAAAGGCAAGAGCGTCACCTGGAAATTCCAGGGAGAGATTTGGGCTGACGAGCTGGGCCACTACCGCTCGTCCTTAAAGAATGTCTGCGCTTCCGACGAAAAGAACGAAACGTCCGAGTGATGACGATGTGACGACGAGATGAGTTCGACGTAACTAAAAGAATTTTGAGCTAGCTTTTAAGGAGATTGATTTATGAAAACGACAACTATCGCAGTTCTTGCCCTCTTGATGTTCAGCGCGAACTCGCAAGCTCAAATGTCAGCCAAACAGGGCTTAGAAAAAATGCAAACCAACGTCGAGAATTCAAAAACCAACCTGGATGAATACAAAAAAAATCTCGAAACTGTAAAGAGCAATATTGATGAAGTCAAAAAAGCTCAAAATCAGCTTGCCGGCGAAAAGAAAAAAGTCTCAACTCAACTCGACGAACACAAAAAGAACCTAGCCAAGGCCGACGACACAGAAAAAAAGCTCAACGACTTGATCAAAAGTGAACGCACAAAGCTGACTCAAGAAGAAAAGTCGCTCGCCGACCTCCAGAAACAAATTGAACAGATTCAAGCCAACAAACAAAAACGCGAAGGCATTATTGCCAGTTACGACACCCAGATTCAACAAATCCGTGAAGAGAAAAAACTCTGGCAGAGCAACTACGACCAACTCAAAACTCAAAATGATCAACTGACGACCAAAACTCGGGAGATCGCTTCGCAAGAAACTCAGTGGACCAATAAAAAACGCGGCTACGAAGGAGAAATCGGTCGCTGGAGCAAAGAGGTGGAAAAGCAACAGAAGCTTCTCGACAACTACAAAGCTCTCGCTGACGTCAAAGATTAAAACTGGAACACTTTCCAGTTTTTACCAGTTCTCGATGTTATAGCTCTCGGGCTCCCAATCGGGAAAGATTTTGAAGTGGCTCAATTCGCGTGGCGCAACCACAAAGCGCTTTTCAAAATACAATGGCGGCCAAGGCAAGTCTTTTCTAAATTCAGATTGAAAAATGGTCAGCTGGGATTTTATCT
>CALCCV010000233.1 GCA_937900305.1 uncultured Pseudobdellovibrionaceae bacterium
ATAGGCATCTGAAGAAACACCATACCCAGTGAGCTCGCAAATGATATGGGCGCCTCGTTTTTCAGCCACTTCCAAAGCTTCGAGAATCAAAATGCCACAGCCCTCAGCCAACACGAAACCATCTCGATCTTTGTCAAAAGGTCGACTCGCCAACGTGGGCTCCTCATTGCGAGTGGAAAGCGCGCGCATGGCCCCAAAGCCGCCAATCGCCATCTGGCAAACAGTGCCTTCCGTTCCACCTGCAATCATCACATCCGCCGCGCCTCTGCGAATGCACTCCGCCGCTTCACCGATAGAATGAGCGCCAGTCGCGCAAGCTGATGTGACAGAGTAGTTGGGTCCACGAGCGCCGGTCGCAATCGAAACCTGGCCTGAGGCCAAATTGGTGATGACCGCCGGAATGAAAAAGGGACTGATTCGACTCGGGCCTTTTTCTTTAAATTTTGTAAGCTGCTCTTCGATCATGGGTAGACCGCCCATGCCGACTCCAATCATGACACCTGTCATATCGGCCAAACCAGAGGATCGTAAATCCAACTTCGCATTTTCAAGAGCCATTTTTGCTCCGGCCATAGCGTAGTGGATGAATGCATCCATCTTCTTTTGTTCTTTTTTTTCAATGTACAGATCCGGATTAAAATCTTTGATTTCACCAGCAAAGGTGACATCAAAGCCTGTAGTGTCAAACTTCGTGATCGGGGTGATCCCTGACTTTCCAGCCAGCAATCCCTGCCAAGTTTCTTCCACTGTGTTGCCCAAAGGCGTCAGTGCGCTCATCCCAGTTACGACCACACGTCGGTTGGGACGAGGGGTGCGCTCACGAGTCATCTGAGAACGATCTGACCCCGGGCTAGACATGACTAAGCTTTTCCCTTTTTCTCGAGATAGCTGGTAACGTCGTGAACAGTTTTGAGTTTTTCGGCGTCTTCATCAGGAATTTCAATTTCGAATTCCTCTTCCATAGCCATCACCAACTCAACGATGTCCAAGCTGTCTGCACCAAGATCATCGATGAAAGAGGCCTCAGGTTTCACCTTTTCAGGGTCCACACCGAGTTGTTCGACGATGATGTCTTTGATCTTAGGATTAATGGCCATTCTGTCCTCCTGTATTTCCATGTATCTTCTCCAATCTTTCTCGCCGCCTCGTCAGGCCTTCTGTCGAGGTGACGGTTCTATTCATAGACTTGTTTTTTAAGCTCACTCTGTACTTACGATCAATTGAAGTGCATGCCGCCATTCACAGAGAGCGTTTGGCCGGTGATGTACTTTGACTCATCACTTAACAGGAATTTCACGGCAGAAGCTACATCTTCGACGCTACCCAAGCTTTGGAGCGGAATTTTTTTCAAGATAGCACTTTTCACATCATCCGTAAGAACATCTGTCATTTCCGTTTGAATAAACCCGGGAGCTACACAATTCGCCCTCACATTGCGGGAGCCCAGCTCCATAGCCAGAGACTTTGTAAAGCCAATCACGCCAGCTTTGCTGGCGGCATAATTGGTTTGCCCTGCATTGCCAGTGAGACCAATGACGGAGGTTATATTCACAATGGAACCCGCCCGCGCTTTGATCATGAGTTTAGTGACCGCTCGGCAGGTAAAGAACGTACCGCGAAGGTTTGTTTGAATCACTTCATCGAAATCTTCGGTTTTCATGCGCATGAGAAGGCCATCTTTGGTAATTCCTGCATTGTTGACCAGGCCATCAATTCGAGTCCAGTTTGAAGTCAACTGGTCCAATGCCTCTTGAACTGACTCTTCGGAAGTGAGGTTCATTTGCAGGATTTGATGACCCGAGCCAGGTAAGGTTTCCATCACTTGCCGAGCCGAATCCTCGCGCGATGAATAGGTGAAAGCGATCTTGGCTCCGGCCTCAGCCAAAAGCCTCACAACACCCGCGCCAATTCCTCGGCTACCACCAGTCACTAGAATGCACTTGCCATCTAATAATCTCGATGCCGAAACAGATGATGTTGAGGCGGTCTTTGTTGCAGTCGTCATAAGTCCCAAACACTCTTCCCCAAGAGATCTTTAACATCAAGATCTTTCATTGACTCAAAGCCCCTTTAGAAACTGAACAAGTGACTTCCATTCTTCGAGATTTTGGACAGACCAGACTTTGAAATCGGGATTGATTTTTTTAGTGAGACCTTTGACCACTTGACCCTGTCCGAGCTCAGCCCCTTCGCTGCAACCCAAATGGTTCAAAAGCTCCATTGATTTCTGCCATTGGACGGGAGCAGAAACTTGCCCGATTAAATTCTCGCGAAGGTTCGAGGCTTCAGTTTCAACTTTCGCATTGATGTTTTGAACAACGGGAATGCGAGCATTGGCAAAAGTGATTGTTTCAAAATGAGCTCGCATTTTCAATTCCGCCGGCCTCATCATCGCACAATGAAAGGGGGCAGAGACATTCAGTGGAATCAATCGGACACGTTTGTTTTTCGTCGACAAGTGAGATTCAGATTTAAAGTTTTCACTGAGCCAATCGATGGCCTTTTTTTGACCACTCAAAACGATTTGACCTGGAGAATTGAAATTGGCCGCCGCTAGTGGGGCGACGCCAGATTCAGCTTCAGCCAAGTGACACATTTCAAGCGCTTCAGCTTCGTCAATGCCTAGAACAGCAATCATTCCACCTTGGCCGACCGGTACGGCCTCTTGCATCACTTGTCCACGCAATCGAACAGCCCGAATGCCGTCAGAGAGAGCCAAAACTCCCGCGGCAATCAAGGCGGCGTATTCGCCCACAGAATGGCCGAGAGCAAAATCGGCCTTCAGCTCAACTTCCGAGCGAATTCCTTCCAACGCCGCAATCGAGGTGCAGACAATAGCTGGCTGAGTGTTTGCGGTGAGCGAGAGTTCGGCGTCATTGGACTCAAAGCAGAGTTTGGCAAGATCTCGTCCCAGGGCTTCGCTGCAAATTTCATAGACGCGCTTTGATGCTGCAAAATTGTCATACCAAAAGCGTCCCATGCCTGGCGCTTGGCTCCCCTGACCTGGAAAAAGCAATGCAAATTTTCGATTCATTTAGTACCTCAACAAAAGGCTACCCGACGTCAAGCCCGCGCCAAAGGCGGCGAGCAAAATGAGTTGGCCGCGTTTGATCTTGCCCTCTTGGACGGCTAAGTCAAATGCCACCGGTATACTCGCCGCAGAGGTATTGCCAGTCTCGTGCAAGCTCATCACCACTTTTTCCTTCGGAAATTCGAAGTGATCCGCCACGCTCTCTAAAATCCGAACATTCGCTTGATGGGGCACGAGCCAATCCACTTCCGTGGCATTGACACCATTGAAGTCGAGAGCTTCATGGCAACATTGAGTCAGGGTGCGAACCGCATTTTTAAAAATTTCGCGCCCTTTCATCGTCACATATTGTTTTTTATTGTCTAAAACCTCTTGGCTAAATGGCATGCGGGAACCGCCACCTGGAAGCACGAAAAGTTCTCCCAATCCACCATCTGCGTGGAGGTGTGAGCTCATGATTTTCTGGGGATTTGAAGCTTCGGTGCGAGATAAAATCCAAGCTCCCGCGGCATCCCCAAAAAGAATGCACGTTTCGCGGTCTTTGTAATTCACGAAGCGATGAAGAACCTCGCCGCCAACAACCAAAATATTTTTATACATTCCGGTGCGAATAAAATTGTCAGCGATGGAGAGAGCATACACAAAACCAGAACATGCAGCCAAAATATCAAACGCCATGATCGTCCGGCAGCCTAAGCGGTGCTGCAAAACACAGGCAGTCGATGGCATCACTTGATCCCCGGAGACAGTGGCAACAATGATCATGTCAATGTCTTGGGCGGTGAGATGAGCCATCTTCAGCGCCTTGAGTGTGGCCTCATAGGCTAAATCACTGGTGGCCTGATGTGGCGCCGCCATGTGACGGCGCTGAATTCCAGTGCGCTCTACGATCCACTGGTCGTTTGTATCGACCAGCTTTTCGAGATCTTTATTGGTGAGCACGCCCTCAGGGAGATAAGAGCCCACCCCGGCGACATGCGAACGAAAAGGTGAGTCAACTTGGCGAAATTCGGGCTGAGTCACGACACATCCTTGATGAATTTCTAAATGAATTTTTCTTAATCGCGAGCGGCTGTGATCTGTTTGCCATTGTAGTAAAGAGCGCCATCGGCCCCTTTAAAGGCCCGATGAGGGCGAATGAGTTCGCCGCTCTTTTTGTCTGTGGCAATTCCTGGAACTGTCAGGAAATCATGAGCACGGCGAGTGTCGCGGCGGGCGCGGGACGTTTTCTTCTTGGGTGTTGGCATCTTAGCCTCCGTTAGCGCTAAACGTATATCAATCACGTATTAATCATAAAATCATAATCAGGTATCGATCACGTTAGTTGGTTACTTTACGAACGGGTGACTTTGCCAAATTTCTGAAAAAAATCAATCTGTTTGTGAGACTTTCGATGCGTTCTATTTTTTTAGGACTTTGAGAACTTCGAATGGGCTCGGTTTTTCCACGGGAATGGGATCATCATACATCAACGTTTCGGCGCCCCAAACCTTGTGACACTTGGCGCAAGAGTCATCCTCCAAGACCGGCGGATGGGGGCTAAATGGAATAGCAAGGCCCACAACCTCATGAAGGAATTCGGCCATATTGAAACGATCTTCATCGTACTGTTGGACATTCAGCTCAGACGCTTTGCTGTCAGAGATGTGATTCACTTTGGCGTAACGCCCCGTCCGCTCTTCCTGCTGACGAGGAATTAAAATTTCGTGAAACTTTTGATAGATGTCGTACACAAAATCAATTCCGCAGTGAGAGCATTGCTCATCGGTGCCGGTTTCGATATGGCCGGTCAAATCAAAATCCCGATGATTGAGTTTGCGGAGGGTGAACTTTGCGCTGAAAGGTTGAGGACCAATGAGGTCCTTTAAAATTTCGCGGGCTTCACCGGTGTTGCGATTCCAGATGAACGATTTGCCTTCGGGTGTGATTTCTCTCAGATCTATATACACCTGAACCTCTTAGCGGAGCACTGGGAGCCCGTCAAGGAGCTCCATAAACTCTACAAGACTTAAAGATTTTTATAAACTTGAGAGACGTTGATGTCTGATTTGATCAATCCCAAACCTTGGAGTTGATTTTTCAGGTCGCGCCACCGCTGTTCACTCATGTGCCCGAGAGGTTGGGAGGCGGTCATCTCGATCAGAGGCTTTTGGGCCAGGGCTGAGGACTTGAAAGTCTCGGCATTCATTGCGGGATTGAGTTTTGCCATTTTCTCATTGGTTAGATCTGGCGATTTGAGATACTTCGCCCA
This sequence comes from uncultured Pseudobdellovibrionaceae bacterium, assembly GCA_937900305.1. Classification (GTDB taxonomy): domain Bacteria; phylum Bdellovibrionota; class Bdellovibrionia; order Bdellovibrionales; family Bdellovibrionaceae; genus CALCCV01. Next base: position 5,283 of record CALCCV010000233.1, read on the forward strand.
ACCTTCGCGCGTGGCTTTGACCATGTTCTTAACTTCGTCTGCCTTGATTTCTAGGCGGGAAGCTTGTGTGGCCAAGACGGTGGTGTAGGGGTTGAACCCCTCGTCGGCCACTAGGAATGTTTTCGTACGTTGGCCTTGAGTCTGGGCCAGCAGAGGTTCCGAGGTCAAAAAGCCCTGCTGAGAGTGAGTTTTTTTTGCAATGAATTCTGTGATGCCGCCCGGGTAGGGAACGAGATGGGCTTTGATCGGATCAAACTTTTTTTTCAAAAAAAGTGCGTATGACAATCCCCCTTGCAGGCCAATCGTGCCTTCGGATTTAAAAACCTCCGCCATGGTTTTGAATCCTCGCTCCTCATGCGCCATTATGATTTGGGGATTGGTTTGATAAACAGCAAACAGGGCCACCAAGGGAGTTTTTGGATTTTTCTCGTTGGCCACCAGGATTTCTTCGGAACTAACAATGGCATAGTCAGCCTTGCCACTGAGCAACATCTGAACGGTGGGTGTTCCCGACCCACCTTCTTGAATTTGAACGTTCAGTTTGTACTGTGAAAAATCAGCGGCATAGAATCCACCGAACTGAGGTTCGGGCTTCCAGTTCAAGGTGAGTTTGATTTCCGGTGCCGATGGCGAGGATTCCGCAAAAGCCATTGGATTTGAAAAAAGACCGGCGAAAAGCACAGAGACAAAACAAGCTTTGAAGAGAGTTTTCGAAACTGAGGTGAGAGTGAGTGATGACCAACGTCGAAAAAATAATTGCACGAGTCCTCCTGGATATTTTGGCATCTCATCAGTACCGAAAAAATGGGAGGGCGACAATACTTCATCACGGGCGTTGGAATTTGATTCTCTGAGCCGCTGCTATCTAGGGGAGGGGACGCCAAGCTTGAATCGCCCTATGAGCCAGACTGAGCAGCATTAGGAGCGCAAGCGCCATGAGACTCATCACTAGCAAGCAGGCGTACACCAAATCCAGTCGCTGTTGAGTGCGCGCCGAATCGATGAGCGCACCGAGGCCGCCGCCACCGACAAATTCTCCAGCAATGGCGCCGATGATCGCTAGACCGATGGCAATGCGCAAGCCGGCACGAAAATAGGGATAGGCGAAAGGGAGGCGAAGGTGAAAAAGTTGCTGATAGGAACTGGCTTCCCACAATCGAAACAGCTCGAGGAGCTCTGGTGGAGATTTCTCAAGGCCCAGAAGTCCGCTAGCGATAATCGGAAAAATAGAAACAAAAAAGGCGGAGGCCACGGCCGTCGGTTGACCGAACCCGAAATAGATAACCAACAACGGAGCAATGGCTATGATCGGGACGGTTTGAAAAAAAGTGCTGAGTGGGAGCAATAAATCCTTGAGAGTTCGCATCTGGTCGCTAATCAAACAGAGGAGGCCTCCGACGGCAAGGCTCAGACTGAGTCCCAACAACGCACTTTCCAGTGTTTCGAGTGCCGCCGGCCAGAGGTCAGGCTGCGAAGGGCTCAAGAGCCCAAGTATTTCGGAAGGTTTTGGGAAAAGGTACGGAGGAATCCATTCGCTGCGCGTGAGACCCTCGAGGACAGCAATCATGGCGATGAGACAAAGGGATGGCCACAGGATGCGCGAGACTCGTTGGCTCACATTTCACCTCGCCCGCGGCCTTGGCTGAGCAGAGGAAGAATCTGGCTTTTAAGGTCATGGAGTCGGTGGTGATAGTTATCGGAGTCTCGTTCGACGGCTGTTTCAAAACGAAATCGGGCTTTGATGGGCTCGCCTTGCTGGCCTAACAAAAAAATCTGGTCGGCGAGAAGCGCGGCTTCAGAGAGGGAATGGGTGACCAAAAAAATAGAGATTTGATGAGATTTTTGCCAACCTCGAAGCCAGTCTTGAAGATCCCACCGCGTGATTTCATCGAGGGCGGAGAACGGCTCATCGAGAAAGAGAAGATCTGGTTTAGCCATCAGCGCGCGACCGAAACTAGCTCGCATCTTCATTCCGCCAGAGAGTTCGCGAGGATATTTGTGCTCATGCCCCTTGAGGTTGACCACTTCACAGATCTCAGCGCACTGTTCTCGGGGTGTGAGATTTGGCGAATCATCTTGTGGCTTGGAAGTTTTGGAAAATCGGTGAGCCAACAAGATATTCTGTTCGATCGTCAACCAAGGAAGGAGGCTTGGTTCCTGAAAGACAAAAGCTTTTTGGTATCTGGCCTTTGAAAACTGAATGTGTCCCTGCGTTGTCTTCATCAATCCCGCTAAGAGTCGCAAGAGTGTGGATTTGCCACTTCCGCTGGAACCCAAGATCACGCTGATTTCGCCAGCCTTCACATCGACATGAATGTTTTCGAGCACGAGATGATCTTCGAAAGCAAAACGAAGCCCTTGCGCTTCGACGGCCACACTCATCGTCGGATCCAATCATAGTTGAAACTCACACTGATTCGTTCGCCTGCGGCTGGATTGGCAGGCACTTCGTGCCTCTGCCAGCTTTCAAAGAGGACGACGTGACCTTCTTTGGGCTGCAATTGATAGAAACGTTGATTGCGCGGATGGGCTTCCGCTTTTCGCGGAGGGGAACCCATGAAGCACTCGTGACGAGGATCTTCAAACTTCAAAGGACTCGCCCCTCGAGGAATCGTGACATAGAAAGTTCCGCTAATGACAGACAGAGGATGGATGTGCATGGTGTGCACCACCTGAGCCGGCATGATGTTGACCCAACAGCTTGTCATCTGCAATTCGCGCGCGGGAATGTCGAGTTCCAGCTTATGACTGTACTTTCGAACATGAGAGTTGATGGCTACTTCCAGCTCGCCAAAATAGGGGGACATCTGGTGTAAGCGATCCCAGCTGGCAAAGGAGGTGTACCCGCCTAGATAATTTCTTTTGGACCAACGTTGCCCTTCTTCGTCAGAATTGTGGATCTTTTTGATATCTCCGCGGAGATCTTTCAAAGTCTGCTTGGTTTTCGCCGCGGAAGTGTAAAGCGAGTCATAGTAAATTTGCGTCGGAAAAAGCTGAAGAATCATTGTGATTTTTTATTAACAATATCCAGACTTTGAGTCAAAGGGTGGGTTCTTTCTAGAAAAAGTCGGTCAAATGTGGAAAAGTGGGTGTCTCGACTTTGG
>CALCCV010000234.1 GCA_937900305.1 uncultured Pseudobdellovibrionaceae bacterium
TAGAATATGGGATTTGAAGTTTAAAATAGTTTGGTTGGGAGACTCTTGAAAAAAGAAACAGTCATTGTCACTCTATACCCCGGCTGCATTAGTTTTGAAGTCGCGCTTGCCGCGGACCTTCTATCGGCAAAATATCAAATATTAAATGCGACTCCAGATGGACGAGACCTCACTGATTCAACGGGGTTAGCTCTTAAAGCTCAATTGAGTTATGCCGAGGTGAATCTCGAAAACTGTCGCGCCGTTCTTGTTCCGGGTGGGAACCCAGATTCGCTGATTCAAAATAAAGAGATTGATCGAATCCTGGTGGAGGCGAATGGAGCTGGTTTGCTCATCGGCGGAATCTGCGCAGGACCCTCTGTTTTGGGCAAAGCCGGTATTCTTATCGGTCGAAAGATTGCTCACGGATACGGTAAAGAGCAGCTTGATGACCTCAAAGATATCTTCCAGGGCGTAATTCTAACAGATGAGATGTTTGTAGTTGATGGAAATGTTATCACAGCCAAGCCCGACGCGCATATTGATTTCGCCGTTGAAATTGGCTGCCGACTAGATGTCGTGAATGCAAGTAAGTCCAATCGTCTAAAGGAGTACTATCGAGGGACGCTTGGCAGAAAAATACGACCTCTCGCGCTGGCTCTACTAAAAAATAAAAAAGGTCAGATGCTTTTGCAAAAAGCGTATGACTCTTTAAAAAAAGAGACTTTCTATCGGCCACTCGGTGGCGGCATTGAATTTCATGAGTCTGGCAAGACCGCTGTTGAACGTGAGATCAATGAAGAGCTTGGTTTAAAAGTATCGGTCCACAATTTAGTGGAGACTTTCGAAAATATCTTCATCCACGAAGGTCAGCCTGGTCACGAAATCGTCATGCTCTTTAAAACTGAATTCAAAGACGCGAAAGATTACGATCGCGTTGAAGTCAACATTTTCGAGAGCGGCAAAATCATAGGTAATGCTGTGTGGCGGACGGTTCAAGAGATTCGGACTGAAGGGGCTAAGCTCTACCCCACCGGGATTGAGCGCTATGGTTGAGAAAAGAGTAAATCTTTATCTTGGCCTCTCTGCTGTCAATTTTGCCGATCGCCTCTTTTGAAATATAAAAGCAAATGGAGACTCAATTTGAGGAGGATGAAATAAGATGATCAAGCCGTTCGCTCTTAGAACCGGAGACACAATTGGTATTTTCACACCTTCGTCGCCGGGTTATGTGCAAAATTTCGGCCTCTTTGAAAATGGCATTAAGAATTTAGAAAAGATGGGTTTCAAAGTTAAGTTGGGAACAGTCACCAAAGAGCGGAAATCACAAGGCTACCGCTCCGCGACTCCTAGAGAGCGTGCTTCTGAAATGATGGATCTCATTGAGGATCCAGAAGTAAAAGGCCTCGTGGCTACGATTGGCGGAATGAATTCGAGCAGCTTAATTCCTTTTTTGAATTTCGAAAGAATCAAGGAAACAAGAAAAGTTATCTGCGGTTTTAGCGATATCACTTCACTTCATTTATCGATCGCAAAATATTCTGGTCTTAGGACCTTTTATGGGCCGACCGTCATGTGCTGGTTTGGCGATTGGCCTGACGGCATTCTTGAAAGCACAGATTCATTTCTTCAGGCTGTAGTACTTCATCAGAGTGGAATTCGGCAGTTTGAAGTGCCAAAGCGGTCGAGCAATCACCATCGTCGATGGGACAATGACGATTGGAAAACCATAACTAGAGAGTGGAACGAAAACGAAGGATGGAGAACATTATCTGCCGGTAGAGTCGTGGCAGAGGTCGTTCCGGCTGGTCTCAACACGTTAATGAGTTCTTGCGGTACCGATTATTTTCCTGACTTGAAGGGAAGAATTTTGTTGTTTGAAGATATGGATGCTCCTCAATCAAGAACAGAACGAAGCCTCCTGAACCTACCCCGATTCGGTGGACACGTTTTTCAATAACGTGAACCACCAAAAA
>CALCCV010000235.1 GCA_937900305.1 uncultured Pseudobdellovibrionaceae bacterium
GTCTTAAAATAGAATTCAGAATCGATCTCAGGCCCAATCGAAAACTGGTCTGGACTAGAGGCTGGGGGTTGTGAAATTCCGAGGGAATTTCAGTCCATCAAACAGTAAACCTCTTAAAGATTTTTTGTCGGCGGTCGATAAGAATGCAGCATGAGCCAGAACTTATCATTGCGATTTATTTTATGCTTCAATCTCCTCTTTTTCTCGGCGTTCGCTGCCGTGGGATTTTTGGCGTGGGAAAAAATTTGGGATTTTAACACTCAATGGAAGTCCGATCGCGAGCGTGAACACCTTAGCATCGCTAGCAAGGCTTTGAAGCAGCCGCTTTGGAATTTTGACGTGGCGACGATGGAAGCCACGCTGGAAAGTTTCGTTCAATCCGAATCCTCCGATGTGATCGCAGTGCAAGTCAAAGATGCCAATGGCAAGATTTTGATGGAAAAAACCATTCCGTCGTTGCAAAAGAAATCTTTTAACGATTTGTTTCTCGATAAAACCAATCATCGAATCTCGCAAAAAATTTCTGCCGATGGCCAAGATTTGGGTCACGTTGAAATGTTGATGAACACCGAGCGACTCGAGCGCGCGGTGAGAAGTTTGTTTGGCTGGTATTTCGTCTTTCTGGTTGGCTTCGCGGCGTTCTGTACGATTTTATTTTCACTCCTCTGGAATCGATGGTTGCAAAGACCGCTGGCGCGCACTCGGCACGTGGTTGAGTCGAAGGGCTGGCAATCGCAGCAAGCCCAGTCGGTCATCAAAACTTTACCGAATGAAATGCAGTTGCTTTTGGCAAAACTGCAGCCGAGCGTAGGTATGGCTCAATCGCCGGCCCCACGCATTTTGCAGGTCGTTCGCCCGCGAGACAAAGAATCTGAAGGTCACACCGCTGAGTCTGGAACTTTGGCAAGATCCTCAATGAGTCACTCCACTCAGGATGCGCCAAGCTCTTCTGTGAGAGACGTCGTTCACATCTTGCGAAAAGAGTGTTCTTCGCGTCTTGAAAATTTAAAAATTGTCTGGACCTGTGAGGACGGGGATTGGGACCTTCCACTCTCTCGATCTGATCTGGGTGTTCTGCTGCGATCGGTTCTTGAGCAGAGCATTGACTCATTGAATCTCTCGTCATCTCGAGAAAAATGGATTCGCTGGACCATTCGCACCAAGGGAGATCGGTGGATTTTATCCATTCACGAATCTCGCGTGGGTGTTCCTGTTTTGCGCCCGGAGCTTCGCATTGTTGCCGAAAGGTTGATGGGCGACGTGAGAGCCAATCCGCGATCCACGACCAGTCATTGGCTCGTCGTTCTGCCCATCGTTAGCGAAAGTCACGAGGCCGTCTAGTGGAGTTCACGGACTGGCTCTGGATTAGCGCCTTTCATGGACTTTTTTTTGCGTTGGGACTCTTGTCTGTTTTTCGCATCCGAGCGGTTCTCTTAGAGGTCCGAAGTCATCGATCTCTGCGCCCCTATAGCGCTCAGGCCATGAGAGTGGGTGGATTTTACCGACTCACTTGCTGGACGGTTCTCGGTGGAATGTCTCTGTCTTATTATTTGCTCAGCCTGCAAACACTCTTCAGCGAACTTTAAGAGCTAAATCGAAAGGCGACAGCGCCCTGCGCCGCCGACGTCGGAGTCCTCTTTATTTGCGCGGCTCTCTTCGAGCTTGGTGTTTTTCAAATGACATCCTTCGGTCTCCCGGTGAAAAGGATTTATGTCCTTCAAAGTTAAACAGGCCTGGCGTCACCTAGATCATCATCTGCATCACCGGCTTCAAACGAATGCGTTTCAACCCGACGATCGATATTTACTTTGCGTTTCGGGTGGTCCGGATTCGCTGGCGATGTTGGTCAATTTTCAGAGGGTCTTAGCAGACTCGCAGCTCGTGATTTTTCATTTTCACCATGGGACAAATAAAAATCGAGAATTTCGCGATCGGGCAGAACATCTGGTTTGTTCGGTCGGCAAAAGATTGAAACTACCTGTGTTCGTGAAGCGGCGAGACGGTTCCGCGAAACTGTCGGACGATGAAGCCAGCTTGCGTGCGTCTCGCTATGCGGCGGCCCGCGAAGTGGCCCACGCCGAAGGATGTGGCGCCATCGTCACTGCCCATCATTCGCAAGATCTATTGGAAACCAGATTTCTTCGTTTGTTGCGTGGCACGGGACCTCAGGGGCTCCCGTCGATTCGATCGCGATCAGGATTGTTTTTTCGACCTTACCTGGACGTATCGCCAGGGGAACTTCACGCGGCGCTCGATGCGGAAATGGGAGTGGAGGCCGGTCTGCAAGATCCCACCAATTTTGAATCGACTCCGCTCCGCAACTGGTTGCGAAATGAGCTCTGGCCTAGACTCGAGGCCAAACGACCCGGTAGCCTCGCGAACCTTGCGAAGTCGCTGGCGCGGCTTTCATCTGAACGGCGTCCCAGCCCCGTTTCGGCTCAGAATCCATTTTATTTTCATCGCTACCAGGCTTTCACCGAGGTCCAAAAGTTCGAAAAAATTGCTAAGATCTATCTGCGCTTTCGGCGAGATGGATTTCATCAGGGGCATTTGAAAGAAGTGAAAAAGCGCCTGGACATTCCCAAAATCAGCCACAGCTTCTCCGTGGGCGGTCTGGTTTGGAAAGTTAACGCAGGGCAAGTGAAGGTCGAGCTGACCCAGTCCCGCAGATGAAAACGCGATGATTTGAAAAATCGTTTCAAAAATCACTGACTGAAAATCCAATCTGTTTTTGGTCTCTGTTTCTTGTAGCGCTCTGGTGAGTGTGGTAGCCTGAAACCAATCGTGTTGAAAGGATGAAACATGAGAAAAATGTTTGCACAAACTTCTCCGCAGTCCAATGCAAAAAAATTGAATGCAAATTTAAATGTAAATTTGAGCGCAGAAAGAGGAGCGTAGGATGAAACAGACTCAAAAGACCATCGCTCTTTGGTTCTTCATTTTTTTTCTGGCCATTTTGGCTTTTCAAGCCTTTGAATCTCGTAAACCACGCAGCATTCCTGACTTCACTTTTTCAAAGGTGAAAGAGGCAGCTGAGGCCGGTGAGCTCTCGAAAATTAAATTTCGGGCGGTGGACGGGGACAAGTTTGCCGAAATCGTGGGTGAGCTGAAGCCCGAAGCCGAAAAGAAATATGGTGGCTTGCAATTCAGTGTTCTCGGCCCTGTCGACTATCCCGTTCAAGAGTATTTTGAAAGTAAGGGCGTGGCCGTTGATTACGAAAAGAATGAAAACAGCCCCCTCATTCATATGCTGGTGGGAAATGTCCTGCCATTTTTAATTATTCTCGGGATTTTTCTGTTTTTCTGGCGCCAGATTCAGGCGGGTGGTGGCAAGGCCATGTCCTTTGGTAAGAGCCGCGCTAAGCTTTTGACCGAAAATAAGCACCGGATCACATTTAAAGAAGTGGCGGGTGTGGACGAAGCCAAAGACGAGTTGCAAGAAATTGTGCACTTTTTGAAGGATCCAAAAAAATTCGCCCGCTTGGGTGGTCGAATTCCCAAGGGCGTTTTGCTGGTGGGTTCACCGGGAACTGGGAAAACCTTGCTGGCTCGAGCGGTGGCTGGTGAGGCTGGAGTGCATTTTTTCACTATCTCTGGATCTGATTTTGTTGAGATGTTCGTGGGCGTCGGCGCTAGCCGCGTGCGAGACCTGTTCGAACAAGGCAAAAAGCACGCTCCTTGCATCATCTTCATTGATGAGATCGATGCGGTTGGCCGACACCGTGGGGCCGGGATGGGCGGCGGTCATGATGAACGTGAGCAGACTCTCAATCAACTGCTTGTGGAGATGGATGGATTTGAATCCACGGAAGGTGTGATTTTGATTGCGGCCACCAATCGTCCCGATGTTTTAGATCCTGCACTTTTGCGCCCAGGCCGCTTTGATCGCCGTGTGGTTGTGAATAAGCCCGACTTGAAAGGTCGCGAGCAGATTTTGAATGTTCACGTTCGCAAAACTCCGCTGGGACCTGATGTGGATGCGACTCGCATTGCCCGTGGCACACCTGGGTTTTCGGGTGCGGATCTGGAAAACTTGGTGAACGAAGCGGCTCTCATCGCCGCCCGCAGTGACAAGCGCTATCTCGAAATGGAAGATTTTGAAAAGGCCAAAGACAAAGTCATCATGGGTTCTGAGCGTCGATCCATGGTCATCAGTGAAGAGGATAAGCGAATTACGGCTTACCACGAGGCTGGCCACACCTTGGTTGGAAAAAAGCTTGTGGGCTTGGACCCGATTCACAAAGTGACGATCATCCCGCGGGGCATGGCTCTTGGAGTCACACAAACTCTGCCTGAAAAAGACGCGCTCAATCTTTCCAAGAGCAAGGCGATCAATATGATTGCATTTTTGTTTGGCGGTCGCGCGGCTGAGGAAGTGGTTTTTGATGAAATCACCACGGGTGCTGGAAACGACATTGAGCGGGCCACCGAAATTGCTCGCAAGATGGTTTGCGAGTGGGGAATGAGCGAGAAGTTAGGACCATTGGCCTACGAAAAAGGAAATGGCCAGCCCTTTTTAGCAATGCAGTATGGGTCAAGTCCTCGCGAATATTCAGATGCAAAAGCTCAAGAGATCGATCAAGAGGTTTCGCGCATCGTGAATGAAGGTTACCAAACGGCTTTGAAAGTTTTGCGCGAAGACCGTGAGTCTCTGGAAAAATTGGCCTTGGCCCTGCTTGAGTACGAGACGATTGACGGGAACGAAGTCGAGATGCTGGTCAATGGGGCCCAAGTGAAAGAGATCGAAAAAGTTCGCGCTCATCGAAAAGATGGCGGTTTGATCGCTAACCCGGCCGGACTGAAGCCAGGCTCAGACTCCAACGGTCAAGATCCCATTGGCAACACCGGGCCTGTCACGGCATAATTGAATTCCTAGAGCTGGTAGTGAGGCCAGCTTGTGACCTTTTGAGATCCGGGGGATCGAATTCAAGCTTCTGCCTTTTTTGAAAATTTGAAATTTCTGATATCGCAGCTGCGGTATCAGGACTTCATCGATATGATGCTGGTGTGGGTGGTCGTGTACCGACTCCTTATACTCATCCGTCGCACCGGAACCATCCAAATGCTTTCGGGCCTGGGAATTCTGGCCATTGGCTATCTTCTCAGCATTTGGCTTGAGCTCTTCACTTTCAACTGGCTTCTCGAAAAGTTTTTTTCAAATCTTTTTCTCATCGTGGTTGTGCTTTTTCAGGCGGAGATTCGACGGGCCCTTGCTCACATCGGCAGTTCGCCATTTTTTTCGGATGGATCTTCGGTTCAGGAGACTCATGTCATCGAAGAGATTGCGAAGGGTTTGCTAATGACCGCGCAAAAAGGATTTGGTGGATTGGTGGTCGTAGAGCGCGACATTCTGGTCGACTATCATGTCGAATTCGGCACCGAGATCGACGCGAAAGTGACGGCTGAGCTTTTGGTCTCGATCTTTCAGCCTGCGAGCCCCATCCACGATGGCGCAGTGATTATTCGCAACGGACGGGTTTTTTCGGCCGGCTGTTTTTTGCCGCTCTCAAAAAATCCTGCTCTCGATAAAAATTTGGGGACTCGTCATCGATCCGCCATCGGTTTGACCGAAGAGACCGACGCCCTGGTTTTTGTCGTCAGTGAAGAAACTCGCTCGGTGGGCATGGTCAACGGGGGAGTGCTGACGCCAAATGTAGACACGAATGACATTCGTCGGGCCCTCTATGACGTCTTTGGTTTGAAGTTTCGGCCGGCATCGGGGGGCGGAGCATGAACCTATGGGATGTGGTCAAAGACAATTGGTCTTACAAGCTCATTGCACTTTTAATTTCCTTGATCCTTTGGTTTACGATCTTGGGTCGGCGAGATTTTGTTTTCACTAGGACTATGGATCTTGAGTTTAAGACGGCTCCAACGTCCTACGTGTCCAGTGCAGGTGTGGAGCGAGTGAAAGTCAAAGTCAGCGGCCCTAGATTGGCTCTAAAGAAATTTCTCGATAGTTCAATGGGGCAAAATATCTATTTTGATCTGACGGATAAGCGCGAGGGCAACTATGAAATTCTCATCACTCACGACATGGTGGATTTGCCAGTGGGTGTAAAGGTGGTTTCCATTCGGCCAGCGAAGGTTCCCGTCACGATTTCGCCCGGAGATCCGACGCGCATGCAGCGCAAGCTATTTCCCACAGAATCAGAGGGTGGTGTGGATTCGGAGGGCCATAGTTTGCTCGGCCCATCCCATCCCATCGAGTCCGAATCTCCGAGTCAGTAGAGCAGAGACCTCTGTTTTCAACCCCATTGCTTGAACCTCGTCATCAGTGATAAGATCGACCAATGAACGAGAGAGTCCGTTGAAGGGGCCGTGCAAGAGCAGGGTGATGGGAAATGACTTTGAAAAAAGCATCTGAGAAAAAATCGGAAATAGCGACCACTGAAACCAGTCAGGCCCGTGGGCCTGTCACTAAACTCTTTGGGACAGACGGAATTCGTGGCACGGCCAATGCATTTCCCATGACTCCCGAAACGGTGGTGAGAGTGGGGCAGGCCATCGGCCTGATGCTGCGCCGTCGAGGACGAACCTCTGACTCGCATTCCGCCAAGGGACCCATCAAGGTGGTGATTGGCAAAGACACGCGATTGTCGGGGTATATGATCGAGCAGGCCCTTTCGTCGGGATTGAATTCGATGGGCATTCACGTGCAACTGGTTGGTCCGCTTCCAACCCCCGGGATTGGGTATCTGACGCGGTCGATGCGGGCCGATGCGGGCATCGTGATTTCGGCCTCGCACAATGCTTACATCGATAACGGCATTAAGATTTTTGGTCCCGATGGATTTAAAATTCCAGATCAGATGGAACGGGAAATTGAAGGTTTGGTCGCCGCCGAAGATTTCGTTAAACATCTGCCTCCATCGAAAGACATTGGTCGAACCAAGCGCATTGAAGATGCCCAGGGCCGGTACATCGTTCATGCGAAAAATTCATTTCCTCTAGAGCACACCCTGGATGGTTTGCGGATGGTTTTGGACACCGCTCATGGGGCGGCCTACCGAGTGGCGAAGGCCATCTTTGAAGAGCTGGGTGCAGAGGTCTTGCACATCGGCGCCGACCCCAACGGAACGAACATCAATGAGGAGGTTGGGGCGTTGTTTCCTCTCAAGACGCGTGAAGCTGTCTTGCAGTATCGCGCCGATGTGGGGATTAGTCTCGATGGAGATGCAGACCGATTGATTATGGTGGATGAAAAGGGCGAAATCATGAACGGCGACCATATTTTGGGAATTTGTGCGCTGTTTATGAAAGAGAAAAAAATTCTCAAAAAAAATCAGTTGGTCGTCACTCACATGAGCAACTTTGGACTCGAAAAAGAAATGAATGCAAACGGCATTGAAGTTATCAAAACCAATGTGGGTGATAAGTTTGTGGTTGAAGAGATGAAAAAGAGAGAGCTCAATTTAGGTGGTGAACAGTCAGGGCACATTATCTTTTTAGATCACACGACGACTGGCGACGGGTGCATTGCGGCTCTCAACGTGCTGGCGCTGATGCGCGAAACCCGTCAGCGAATGAGCGAACTCAACGCTCTTATCAAAGACGTCCCTCAAGTTTTGATCAACTGTCGAGTTCGCAATCGTGTAAAGCTCGAGGATATCCCTGCTTATCAGCGACGTCTTCGCGAAATTGAAGACAGTCTGGCTGGTGATGGCCGGGTGTTTGTGCGATTTTCAGGAACCGAGCCTGTGGTTCGCATCTTGGTCGAGGGTCCCGATCGAACAAAAATTTTAGACCACGCCGAAGATCTTGCGCAAATTTTGGAAAGGGAATTGAGTTGAAGAAAAAAATTCGATTGGGTGTCAACGTCGATCACGTGGCGACACTTCGTCAAGTGCGGGGAGGGACGACCGCGTATCCCGATCTGCTGAAGATGGTCCAACTCTCGGTCAAAGGGGGCGCGGAACAGATTACAATTCATCTGCGTGAAGATCGCCGCCACATTCAAGATCTCGATGTCCAGCTTCTCGCGGAAAAATGTTCGGTAGATCTCAATCTCGAGATGGCGGTCAGTGACGAGATCTATAAGATCGGATTGAAGCATCAACCCGAGTGGGTGTGTTTTGTTCCTGAAAAACGGGCGGAACTCACCACCGAAGGTGGTCTGAACGTTGGAAAAGTTGAAAAAAACTTAGCTCGAATGATTCACGGTTTTAAAAAAAAATCAGTCCGCTCGTCACTTTTTATCGAACCGAGTTTGCCAATCATCCGCAAGTCAGCCGAGCTGGGCGCTGAGGCCGTCGAATTTCACACGGGTCATTGGGTTTTGCAAAGTGAGTCGACACCTCGAGAGCGGGCCACGAAAGAAAAAATCTGGCAACAGCTGCAGGAAGGCGCGTGGTTGGCCGCGGACTTGGGCTTGCGGGTTCACGTCGGGCACGGCCTTGATTTTGCGCATGCCAAAAAGATTCGCGCGCTTCCTCACCTCGTTGAAGCCAACATTGGTCACAGCCTCATTTGTTACGCACTCGAGTGGGGTTTGGAAGAGTCCGTTCGGCGCATGAAAAAATGCCTGCAGGGGAGCGAGAAAAGAAAATGATCGCTGCCATCGATCGGGGCGAGTTCCTCAGCACCCGCGAAAATCTGCTGGCTCATTTGCAACGCTGGCTCGCCGACCATTCAACTCCTGCGATTCTTTTGCTCAATGGGCCCCTCGGCGTGGGGAAAACCAGTTTGGTTGAGATTTTTCGCGACCTCATTTCGCCAACCGATCGCGAGTCAAATCCCGTGGCCTCGCCCACCTACGCGCTTCACCATCGATACGGCCGCATTGAGCATTTTGATCTCTATCGCCTGGAAAATGAAGATGAGCTTGAAACCTTTGGTTTTTGGGAGATGCTTCAAGATCCCCAAAATTGGTGTTTGATCGAGTGGAGTGAACGCGTGGCCGATACCCACTGGCCACGAAATCGCCCAGTTTTTCAATGGGATTTGAGTTGGGTTGCCGGCAACGAAAGCGAACGCCGCTACCAATGGGTGAAGATCTAAGCTGATTTCATATTAGGTTCAATGAAGACCATCATGTCTTGAGTCTTTTTTTGCAGAAAATGCAAATTGTCGAGGTCTTGTTTTTCAGACAATCCGGCAACAAATCCAATCAGGCGGTGATTGAAAATCAGAGGTAAAATCGTCAAGTGTCCTTCATTCCGGTCCTCGATGAGCACCTTGGCTTCGCGACTGGGTTTGAATTCACTTGTCAGAGTGCCATGGTAAGGTTTTTGAGTGCGGAGAACTAAACTCAATGGATTTTTTTCTTTTAAACTCAACAGAGGTTGGCTGCGGGCCTGAGTTTCATTTGTCACTTGAAGTGGTTGGCCCTTGTACAGCGCCAAGGTCTGTTGGCTTGCTGACTCCGTTTCATTGACTGCTAAAATTTTTACGCTCGAATAGAGCAGGCAGATTTCCTGGCAGATATTTTCGAGATTTTTCTGAAGATCAGAGTCTTTCCACAAAACATTTGCCAAAGGAAAGATTCGTAAATCAGCGGTGCTGAGGGCTCGTTCGATAGAAGGTCGCGAGAGGGGAGGCGCCGCAACTGCGTCGGGAATTGCCGCATTGGGGATGGGCGGCAGCGAGATGGGGGCTTTGATAAAGGCGAGCGGCTCTGGCCCTTCGGAAAGTTTGATGGTGGGAAGTGGCGGAGGTGCGACCGTGCGGCCGGAAACTTTGGCAGCCAAAGACGGCAAAGGTGACGACGAGCTGGCGCTGTTTTTTTTGGCCGGAGGTGGTTCTATAGAAATGGCCACGGTCGCGTCTTCTTCGCGATGTCGGTTGTGCGAAGATTCTTCGAAATTAGTTTCTAAAAGACCTTCCGGCAAAAGTCCCGCGAGCTCTTGGGGATCAGATGGATCCCGTTCTTCGGAGGAGTTGTCAACTCGCTGGCTATCAGAGTCGGAATTGTATTTGTCGGCGTTTGAGAAATCGAGGGCGTCATCAGCGTCAGGATCTGCCTCTAGCCCACTCAAGGAATTGAGGTCTGACTTGTAATCGGGCTCTCGCAAATGCATTGGAATGATGACAGGCTGCAAATCAAATCGCTGAATCGTCGTGTTTGTGGGAATGCGAAAGGGCTGAATTTGAGTGGCGTCAGAGGTAGCAGCTTCAGCACTCACACCAATTCTGGTCGCCTGATCGTCGAAATCTTGCGGCTGCGACGGACTGATCGTTGGAACTTTGGCCACCGCTCCCGCATTGGGAGTGGAAATCATCGTCCGGTCTTCCATTGAGATGAGGATGGCACTGGGTAGCGTGGGCACAGGGGGCAAATTGGGCCGAGTCAGAGTCGCGGGGGCGGGAACTGCGAGCGGCGCGGCGGCGAGTTTGGTTTTCCAAATTTCGAGATCTTGGGGGTGAGCGAGAACCAAGATATGCGGGGCCAGGCCCTCTGGCAGAGGTTCAACGCTGGCTAAAATTGGCAAAGTCTCCCAAACTCCGACGAGTTGGACCGGTTCGGGCCAAAAGGTGGGACCCGTCCATGCCTCTTTGACCGCCTTTGCATCCTGGTAGCGAAAAAATTCGGGCAGGAGGTGGGGCAGGTGCACAGAATGTTGGATGAATGCGAGATACTCCGACCATGGAATATGGCCTTGAAGCAGGTGTTCATAAAGCGAGAGAGAGCTTGCCCCGGCCACGTCCAAGTGCGCGCGAAAGTGGGTTTGCCATGCCGATTCAATCATCGTTCATTTCATCGGAGTTTCAGGTCTTTTTCTGAAGGGAGTGGGTCTTTAGAACCTTCAAAAAACCAATTTGAAAAGATTCGGAACAGCCACCGGATGCCTTGTCCTAGGGCCAGGCGCCATGATAGGGTGCGGCACCATGTCGCCAGTCTATTTTGATCACAATGCCACCACTCCACTTTCGCCCACGGCTTTGAAGTCCCTGCAAGACTCTTTGGTCGAGTTTGGCAATCCCAGCTCAATTCACACCTTTGGTCGTGGTCCTAAGAAAATTCTTCGGGATTTGCGTGAACTTCTCGCCCAGACTTTGGGCTGCCATGGAGTAGAGATTTGTCTCACCTCTTGCGCCTCAGAGGCGAACACGAGCATTTTGCAAACCGCGTGGCGATGGGGGCGTGAAAATCAGCGCAACGAAATCATCACGTCCACCGTTGAACATCCCAGTGTGGCTAAAACGATTGAGCAATTTGAAATCGATTTTCTCGAATCCCATGGCGCTGTTGTCCATCGCCTAGCTCCTCTCCGAGACGGCACTTTTCCCATCGAAAAATTGAAAGCGCTTCTCGGCGAAAAAACCGCATTGGTCTCTATCATGGCTGCTAACAACGAAACCGGCACCGTGTTTCCATTTCATAAAATTGCGAAACTTGCCAAAGCCGCAGGGGCCTTAGTTCATATGGATGGAGTTCAACTGCTTGGTAAAATTCCGTTTTCGTTTAAAAACTGGGAAGGGGATTACCTAAGCCTCTCGGCCCATAAGTTTTACAGCTTAAAAGGTTTGGGGGCAGCGATCATTCGCCGAGGTTCCCCCTGGGATTCGTTGATTCGCGGCGGACCCCAAGAACGGCAGCGTCGGGCCGGCACCGAAAATGTTCAGGCGGCCGCCAGCTGGGTGGGCTCGCTCATCGAATGGCGAGAGAAAGCTGAAAAAAACTTAGTTCTTTTGGCGCAGCTCCGCGACCACTTCGAAGCTCGTGTGATGGAGGAAATTCCTGACGTCGAGATCCCTTGCGCCTCTGCACCGAGAATTCCCAACACCTCAAGTTTAATTATCGCGGGCATCCAAGGGGAGACGCTGTTGATGTCCTTGGATTTGAAGGGCTTTGCGGTCGGCACCGGAGCTGCGTGCAGTTCCGGTCGACCTGAGCCCAGCGCCACCCTTTTGGGGTTTGGCCTGACTCGGGCCGAAGCCGAAAGTTCGTTGCGGGTGTCATTTGGCTGGTTCAATCAATTGGCTGAAGTGGATGCCTTTGTCGACACCTTGAAGACCGTGGTCTCGCGATTGCGAAATCTCAATCCGAAGTACTTGCGATCACAGCTAGCTAACACCCCTCAGGAGGAGGTTCTCATTGATTAGCAATTTAAAAAAAGGACGTGTGCTTGTTGCCATGAGTGGCGGTGTGGATTCCAGTGTTGCCGCGGCGCTGTTGGTAGAACAAGGGTATGAAGTGATCGGCGCGACCATGCAGGTGTGGGATTACAGTCAGTGCAGTATTGATGAAGTTCAAGATGAGGGCTCGGGAACTTGTTGTTCTTCGGTGGATGTGGAAGACGCGCGGTCCGTGGCGGATCGATTGAAAATCCCATTTTACGTGATCAATTGCGAAACCGAATTTCGCGAAAAGGTGATTGAACCTTTTATTGCCGATTATCTACGCGGCCAAACCCCACTGCCTTGCGTGAACTGCAATACATTTTTGAAATTTGATCACCTGATCAAAAAAATGGAAGAGCTTGAATGCGATTTCTTGGCGACCGGCCATTATGCTCAAATGGTCAACGGACCTGATGGAAGCTTCCAAATCCACACCAGTGAAGACAGCTGGAAAGATCAAACCTATTTTTTGTTCACTTTGAAGCCTGAAATATTGCCCCGATTGCTTTTTCCCATCGGTCATTTGCCAAAACCACAGGTCCGAGAGCTCGCCGAAAAATTTTCCCTCTGCGTTTCGCGCAAAAAAGATTCAACGGGAATTTGTTTTGTCGGTTCGGCCAACTACGCTGATTTTATCAATCGGGAAGCGCGCCAGTCGCTGCCACCGAAAGGTGTTTTTCGACTTTATCCCAGCGGAGATGTCTTTGGTGAACACCCCGGAATTCAGCATTTCACATATGGTCAAAGTAAAGGCCTCGGGCTCAGTCACCACGAGAAATTATTTGTCATGAAAATCAATGCGGAGAACCAAGATGTCTGGCTGGGCCGCGAAGAGGACCTCTATTCAAATGCCATCCTGCTCAGAGATCTGTGCTGGTTAGATGAACCCGATTTTGAGGCGACCTATGCGGTGAAGATTCGATATCATCATAGACCCCAATCTGCCAAGCTGGTGCGGAATGAGAAAGGTGAAATATCCTTACATTTTACAGAAGCCCTGCGGGCGGTGACGCCAGGGCAAGCCGCCGTGTTGTACCGTGATCGACAATTGGTAGGAGGCGGATGGATTCTGTGATGCGCTTTCACACTTTTGGCTGCAAGGTGAACACCTATGACACCGGTCTCTTGGAAAAAAAGTTTCAAGAACTTCCTCTGACATCTGTGATACAGGGGCCTGTTCATATTTTGAATTCGTGTGCGGTGACGGCCGAGGCCAGCCGAGAAGCTCTGGTGCTGGCTCGGCGCTTGAAGCGTGAAAATCCTAAGGGCAAGGTCATCATCACGGGTTGCGCTGCCCAAGTGGATCATTCCGCATTTGTGGACAGCTCCGATGTGGATTTGATCGTCGCCAATTCTCATAAAAATCAAATTTCAGAAATCATCCAAAAACACATTCAAGATCCTTCTTCGGTCGAAAAACTTCACCGCTCAGATATTTTTGCAGTCGAGGATTTAGGTGTTGGCGGAGGTTTAGAAAGTCGGCACACGAGGTCGTTTTTAAAAATTCAGGATGGCTGCAATGCATTCTGTACTTATTGCATCATTCCTTTTGCGCGTGGAAAAAGTCGAAGTTTGAGTGTGGAGAATCTCGTCGATCGAGTCAATGAGCTGCAACGCTCGGGTGTGGATGAAGTGGTGCTCACTGGAATTCACATTGCGGATTATGAGGACTCAGGGCGGGATCTTGCGGACCTTGTCGAAGCGCTGCTCTTGAAAACCAGTTTGCCACGTCTTCGTTTGGGATCTTTAGAGCCATTGGAGCTGAATGATCGGTTGCTCGCCCTCTTTCGCGACGATCGCGTTTGCCCGCATTTTCATTTGAGTATTCAGAGTGCCGACGATGATGTTTTGCGAGCGATGAAACGAAAATATCAGCGCCAAGATGTGGTTCGTGCTCTAGAGACGATCGCTAAATTGCCCGGTGAAAGTTTTGTGGGAATGGATGTGATCGCCGGATTTTCAACAGAGACGGAGACCCAATTTCAAAATACCTACCAGACTTTGCGAGAGCTGCCGTGGACTCGAATGCACGTCTTTCCTTATTCCCAACGAACCGGTACTTTTGCCGTTCGCTTGGGGGACCTCGTGGAACCAGCGGTGAAAAAGGCGCGGGCGCGGCGGTTGCGAGAGCTCAGCTTCGAGCGGTATCGTGAGTGCGCCGAAAAACAAATCGGACGGGTGAAGTCTGTCTTGTGGTTGCGGGGCGATTTACGAAGGACCCCGTCGAGCGAAGCGGCAAGCCAAACGAATTCAGCTATGGGGTTGAGTTTAAGCCGAGACTTTTGGCACATCAAAGTTCCTGGCGGCAGCCAAAAAATCGGTGAAAGTAAAGTGCTCGTTAGACAGGTCGTCGCCTCGGCAAATCAAGATTTTCGTTTGGTTGGGGAGGCCTTGCCATGGTGAAAGACATGAATCTGGTTGCCCTGACGGGATTGATGGAGCGAATTCAATACCATTTCAAAACTTTAGAAACGCTAGAACGTGCGATGACTCACAAGAGCTACCGACCCACTCCGCAGTTGCAGCACAATGAGCGCTTGGAATTTCTTGGCGATGCCGTTTTGGATTTGGCGTTGGCCGATCTGCTGATGAGTCATTTTCCCGAAGACTCTGAAGGAGCGTTGTCAAAAAAACGAGCTAGCCTGGTTAATGAAGTCCATCTCGCCCAACTGGCAAAGACGTTGGAACTGTGGCAGTGGGTTCGGTTGGGTCCCTCTGAAGAAAAAAATCGCGACAATCTGAATGCTCGGTTGTTGTCTTCGACTTTAGAAGCTTTGGTTGGAGCTTTGTATGTGGATGGCGGTTATGGCGAGGCGATGAAATTCATCACCCAACTCTTCGCCAAGAGTTTAATGGATACCGCTCAAGAGTTGGATTTTGAAAGGGATTACAAAACTCGGCTGCAAGAGATCACGCAAAAACACTTCCGCGAAATTCCCGAGTACATGGTTATCAGTGAGGCCGGTCCTAGTCATCTCAAAGTGTTTCAAGTTCAAGTCAAAGTTCAAGGGCAAATCGTTGGCAGTGCTGAAGCCAATAGTAAAAAGAATGCTGAGCAGGCCGCAGCCCACGGAGCGCTTCAACACTTCGCC
>CALCCV010000236.1 GCA_937900305.1 uncultured Pseudobdellovibrionaceae bacterium
ATCGCCCTCGAAGTTGCCATCTCCGACTTAACCCAACTCCAAACACCCTTCGTGTCATTGAATCAAAATCACTACATAGTTGTTTATGAAATTTCTGATGGGTCACTAACCATTGCAGACCCTGGAATCGGCGTATTTCGTCAATCTTTGGCTGAATTTAATAATTCATTCTCGTCAGTTGTGCTGTTAACAATAACCAATCAAAACTTTCCGGCACTAGCTGAAGACAAAGTTCCTTGGCGAAAGATGTTGAATCTCTTTCGTGGTTACAAAACAGATTTTTCACAGGTCCTAGCCCTCCAAATTGTTATATTTTTTCTTTCCTTGGCTTTCCCGATCTTTCTTCAGTTGCTATTTGATGATCTGCTCTCGCTAGGAAATGTCGGAAATCTGGAAGCGTTCTTTCTTGGATTTGTCGTCATTTCTATTGTACGGCTTCTTTCGGATTGGTGTTTTGATCATCTCACCACACACCTCTCCTCGAGGTTTATCACCAATCTCAATTCAAATTTCATTCACCACGTGCTGTCCTTGCCGCTGAGTCATTTCTCGGTTCGTCGCACCGGAGATTTTCTCTCGCGGATGGATGAGTTGCGAAAGATTGAACGCTTTCTGCTTGGGAAGCCACTCCGTCTTATCGCCCAACTTCTTTCCACTCTCCTTTTTGGCGTGGCGCTGTACCTCTATCACCCCTGGCTTTTGCTCTTCGCACTTGTGGCCGTCCCCATCCTTCTGGCCATTGCGGCTCTCTGGTCTCGGGTCGTTCGCGATCTGAACAATCAACTTTTTCAAGCTCGCAGCCGAGCTGAAAGCAGATTCGTAGAAACCCTTGGAAGTCTTGAAACTCTGCGGAGTTTGAACGCGGGGATCTCCGCTCGTTGGCGCTGGCAATCAGACTATTCGAAGCTCACTCAACTGGATCGATCGACCTCGCAAGTGTCTATCAAGATGCATTTATTCTCACAAACTCTCGAGCACATTTTGAACGGCGCGATTTTTCTTTTAGCCGCTCATCTTCACCTGCAAGGCAGCCTATCCCTTGGTCAAGCAGTGGCTTCAACCTTGATCGCATCGCGCTTCATCGAACCCCTGATTGCCCTATTTTCAGATTGGAAAACTTTTTCAGAGATTGCCGTGTCCTTTGAAAAAGTGGACGAGATATTCACTGCTCCGCGCGAGCCTGACAATGCCACGGCTCCAGAAGTCGACTTTAAGGGTGCTATTGAGATTCGGAATTTGAACTTTCGTTACGGTGGGGAAGGATCTCCCTTGGCACTTGCAAATATCAATCTGGTCATTCGCAGCGGCGAAACCGTGGCCTTTGTCGGTGCGAGCGGAAGTGGAAAAACCACTTTGGCTAAGATCATCAATCGACTCTATTTTCCTGTGGCAGGGCAGATCCTCTTTGATGGGCAGGACTCTGCAAACCTCAGTTTGAAGAATTGTCGCACACAGATGGCCATGATTCTGCAAGAAAACGTTGTCTTTTCAGGAACTGTTTTGGAAAATATCGCATTGGGAGACAGCGAACCCTCGATGGAGCGAGCGATCAATGCGGCGAAGCTCGCAGAGGCCCACGACTTCATTTCTAGATTGGAAATGGGTTACCACCAAGTCTTAAATTGCGAGAGCGATTTGAGCGGAGGCGAGAGGCAGCGAATCGCAATTGCAAGAGCTTTCTATGCAGAGCCCAAAATCCTTATCATGGATGAAGCGACTTCGGCCCTAGACAGCATTTCAGAGCGAAAAATTCTACGCTCCCTCAATAAACAAAGAAATCTAAGAACCGTCATTCATATAGCCCATCGCCTCAATTCGATTGTTGATGCCGATAGAATTGTTGTCTTTGAAAATGGCGAAATCATCGAACAGGGCGATCACCAGACGCTGATGAGATTGAGGGGATTTTACTATCGACTGTTCAAACATCAACTGAGTGCCTGAACTCTCACTAGTCCAAGGACCCCACAAAACTGATCGGCACATAGTGCAAAAGTCCCAAAGTTTGGCGATGTCCTGGTTTATTGCGCTCACGCCAATGGGGTATCTCCGTTCCTGAGTAAAACACGGCATCGCCAAAATCCAATTTGACCTCTTGAGCTTTGCCTCGTATTTCCAAGTAGATTGGCCAAGACTCTTCGACGTTCACTTCAGGAATTTGTTCAAACAACAAGGACCCATTCCAAACACATTGCGGTCGATCTGTGTGCCGTGCCAGGTGTGCCCCTTCCATGTAGGCTGAAAGAAATGAATAGGAAGGCAAAACGGCCTCGCCCGTTATCTTGCGAACAAGTTCACCAGATTGACGGTGGATGTATCTCAGAACGGGATCATTGTGCCGACAATATCTTTTGAAGACCACCTGACTATCGTCAATCTGCAAATATCCTTCTCTCTGGAGAGCCTCAAAGTAAGAACGTGCAATCGCAATTTGCAAGGGATTGATCATCTTGCGAAAGACGGTGTACCGAAGTGTGCGAATTTGCCTCTGACAATGGCGCACCTGAGATTTACAGCTTTCATAACTTTTTTGTTCAAAGAAGGTCTCGCCAAGAATACCAGCGTGCACCAGGAGTTCGACCATGGGTTCGTCGAGCTGGCTCACCTTGACAGTGTCATCGCTCAAGCCCTTAAGCGCTTTGCCAATGCGGCTGCCAAACTCAAAGACGGCCCACATTTGGCTTTGCGGATTAAACACCCAAACCAAGGGTCCCTGTTCGGGGAAGGTGTTTGTGCTAGGAATGCCGTGAATTTCAGATGGAGGGCGTTCATTTCCCGCCTGAAAGTGGACGAGCTTGCGATTGAATCTCAGTTTGTTCTTTTTCAGGCGAGCTTGCGCTTCCCACCGAAAAACAGAGGGAATGTGCTTTAGGTCTTTGATACTCGCCTTCCAAGAGGGCCTCACTTCTGTCGGAATCAAATCTGAGGCAACCACAAGGCCCAGCTCTTTAAAAATTTCCAAGTTCGCATGCAAGGCTTTGGGCAGTGGTTCACCCGGCGGAATCTGACTCAATTTTGCTAAAGCGACGAAATAGTCTTTGTAGGCCTCATTGACCGGAAATTCAAAACCGAGGGGCTCGCCATCTTTCTTTCGAGAGTGCAAAGTCACATTCGCTGCGTAAGCAGGATTCACGACCCACCGAGGAGCTTTTAATGCATTCATAGATTCTCGCTTCCTAACAACTGATTGCCTTTCTATAGCAGCAGTTGACGGAATAAACTGTCAACCCTCCCTCTCGATGAAGGTCTAGCGACGGCGTGCCGTCTTGCGAAGGAACAAGACGAAACTGGGATGATTGAGTCCAATCA
>CALCCV010000237.1 GCA_937900305.1 uncultured Pseudobdellovibrionaceae bacterium
ATGGATTCAGATGGTTGGAAATTGAGTCACGCAGATTTTAGGTGCGGAATGTAGGATTAACGAGCTGTCGGGTATAAACACGAAGGCCAGAAGTCCTGGCGGGAACGCTCCTAAATGCAGAGCTGAGAACTGCAACCATAAGCCAAGGGCAAAAGTGATAAGTCCCGCATACAATTAGTCGGGCAGAAGTAGTTCTTGAGCTAAGTTTCTTTTGAGTTTGGCAACCTATAGCGAGTAGTTTCATTTAGGGTGATTGCGCGTGACTGCAACCGCTCTAAAGTCTGAAACTATCGTCCAGTGAAGAATGAAATTTGAAATTCTGGCGCCCCACAAGTAGTCTGAAGTCAGAATTCAATGAATTGGGTATTACCCAGGTAGCTTTCGAAAAAAATCAATCTCTTTTGGGAGTTCAAGTTGGAGCCACTGAAAATCTTCGTTATGAGAAAATTTTTAACCAGCTGGTAGGTGAGGCCGTGGCTTCTGAGGGTGGCAATTGCGTTTTTTGTTTACAGATCAAAACCAGGGTTCCTAAAAAAGGTGGAGGCTTTAGTTGTCCAGCAAAAGGAACCGAATCTTGTGATGGCGGTTATCTCGCCGGATTCCCGGGCCTGGAAACTTGTAAACCGATAACTAACTGCTCTGCGGATGCTGCCGACGAACTCATCGCCAAGATGGACAAATACAGAGATTATATGCCGGATGGATTTACAACAAAGTTCAACGAAGAATTTGCGGCCTCCGTCGGTGAAGGCCTAAAGATTTGCAGTGAAATTGAAACTAACGATGAAAAAGATCCAAAAATAAAATCCTTCAATTCAAAACAAAAACCGGCGTGCGATGCTTTTCAACGGGTTCAAAAAAAGTATGATTTGGAATTAGAATACCACAAAAAACGCAAAAGCGCTTTTATTGCTCAGGATAACGAATGGGCTTATGAGCGAGGCCGACAGTACCAAGAGGGAGAAATCGCGGATTTCAAAAAATCTACCAGTGCCTGTCAGGATCGAACGTGTTGTGACGAATTTCAAATTGGACCACCACGGCAGCAAATGAAGGTTAAAACTGTTTCGACGCAATCGGTGTTAGAGGAGTTCAAGGGAGCGGCTTCCTTGAAAGCGGTCAAAGACTACTTTCACACGGCCGTATCGATTGAAATCACAAACACCGAAGGAAAGCCGACCCGCTACTTTTTGTTCCAAAATCCTCAAAGTCAGGACGATTCTAAACGTAATGTGTGGTGCCGGCACAGCGAACGGTTAGGCCTCGAGTGCGGTGAGGATATACAATCGAAAAATGTGGAGGGCGAGCTAGAAAATCGCGGTGGTTGGGGTAAGACAGCTGCCATTGACGGCAAAACTTTAATTGTGCAAGGAAGGCAAGTTGCCTCGGTAAATGGCTCAGCAAATGCTACCGTGAACCAACAATCCCGATATCGTTTCATACCGGTTGAGCAATACCCGTACGGTGTCAAACTGGCTCCCCATTACGACCTTGAGGTTTTGACCAATGGGGGTGTAGACGGAGCTAAACCCGAATTTAAGATGCTAGATTCAGAGGCTACGGAGGACGCCCTGAGGGTTCGCACGTGCCTTGATTCAGCCAATACCACGAGATCGTTGCCGCGCGGAGGTAAACGATGAATGGACTGCCCGTGGGCTGGTGGTCTTTCAATCTGTATTTTTCGCTCGACTTCACATCGAAATCGTCAGAGGAGCAAGTGAGCTAACTGTCGGAATGGATTTTCGATCGGTTCCGTTTCGTTTCGAATTTGAGTTCTGTTCTCAATTTGCGGGTGAAGTGATTTCCGGGGAACTCGAGAGAAATTCTAAAAAGCGGTTCTTTTTGCAAAGTTCTGCCGTTGGGACGAAATCCTGTTCGACGTGGGTACCAGTCTCACTTCCTAAAGTTGGGGCGCCGCCCTTTGTCGATCGATTCGCCGATTGCGCATCAGAATCATGATGTCTTTGTTTATTTTTCTCAATTCGCGGATCGTTGTCGCTCCATCCATTTCTGGCATCATCATATCGGTCAGTACCAAGAGATATTCGCTTTCTCTAAGGCAAAAATGGCTAGGGCCTCGGCCCCGCTGCTCGCGGTGCTTACGCGATAGCCAAAAGCCTCTAACGCGTGGCTGGTGATCTCTCGAATTGCGACTTCGTCGTCGACGACTAATATCCACTCGCCGAATCCGCGGGGAAGGCTCTTGTTCGGAAGTGAAGTCACGACTTGCCCTAACTCAAGCGCGGCCCCCAGGTGACTGCAAACGTCTTCGCCTTCAATGACTAAAAACAATGACTAAAAACTCGACAACTCCGGAGTTTATTTCAAAAAATTGGCGCCAAAATCTTCTTTAAGTGGTGCACAGCGGGGCCGCAAAGTTGCAAAGGGTGATGGCATGAATAAAAGCTATGCCTTCAAACAAATCGCCGCAGTTTTATTAGCCGTTTTCTTAACTCACATGGTTCGGGCTGAAACGGTCGGAGACAGTTCAGCCTCGGAGAGCCCGCCGCCTCCCCAGGTATTTGCCTCCAAAGGATTTAGCCTCGGGTTAAGCACTTTTGAACTGAAAGCTTCGGGTCGGTTATCGCTGCGCCAAAAAAGTCACTACGTTTACTCAGAACGCAGTGAAATTCGTCAAGTCGACGTACCCCGGTTTTTAGCCCTTGAGCTCGGATATTCAGAAATTCGCATTGATCGCTTGGGCTTCACAGGTGGCCTGAGTATCGCCAAGCAAATGAATAAAGATGCGGATGATTCCGACGACACTCTAACCCGGGGTGAGGGAAATCTAACTTATGGATTTTCTGGCTCGGCCAATCTGGCGATCTATGGTTTGGCCGGTCTAAGTGCTCAAAGCTTTGATCATCTGGGAGGTCGAATAAATTTAGGATTGGGAGTTCAAGCTGGAGTTGGGATGATTTTTTCAAAAAAATACGTCGCAGAGATAGGTTATTACCTCACTCGCCACAGCTTCAATAAAGAATATTTCGAAAAAGATTATCCCGAGTATGAATTGGATGAAAGTTCCTTCATAGAAACGAAAATCACAGCATTAAAGCTTGGATTTCTATTCTAGACTTCCGCTAGCGCTAAATAAAAGCTTATCCATCCCAGCCGGATCGTTCGGTGGGTGTCGCCAATCAATGATTCGGCAATTTTGCACAGAGGCTCGTCCTTTGACCATGACGTGGGGGATTCGCGCCATCGCGGGAGCCCCGCGATGACCGCGCTCTTGCCACTTTTGATAAAATTCAATGGCCTCGGGCGGAATTGATTCTAAAATTTGGTAATTTTCGGGGGTGAGCCAGCGGAACATCTCTTCGGATTCATCTTCTCCAAAGACGTACGTGCCCGTCGAGTTCATGTCGAACAATATTGCAGGCAGGTTCCGAATTCTTTGAATAGGAATTTCAAAAAAAAGTGAAGGCTGATTCCAATCCGAAAATACGGATTGAAGTCCTTGGTGCATGAGCCATGGATGTATAGGGCTAAAATGAAGCACTTCTTCCTGTAAGCAATTCAGTTTTTTCAACATCCGTTTTGGCAAGCGTTTTCTTTGCGGATGATCGTCATACTTAGCCATTTGCGACGCGTAAATTTCCGGATATTTTTCTTTTAACTCAACGAGCGGAATGAGAACTTCTCCTTTCAAATTGCGGGGTACCAGATGATAAATAAAACTCATTTGATCTCCATTCGCTGAGTTATAGCGTTTTCAATTTACGCACAGAACGGACACTCACTTCAATCGATCTTTGGAAGTTATGGTTTGAAAGCTCATCTCTCAATTTTTTGGAATGGAACTTGCACTCACTGCGCCTCCCTTGAGGTCATGAAAAGCTCTGGTGAATCTTCAGTCAATCGTTGACGATCTTTGGCAGCACCCATTTGTTGACCGCTTCGCGGAGCGCCGATTCAGTATTGAGACTGGCACATTCACTGCAGCATCTTGCCGCAAGCCGTGCTACTTTCTTAGTAAGGCTGAGGTTTACAAAACCAGGAGGCTCTATGAAACGACTTTTGCTATTCACAATGTCTTTAATGCTCTTGCCATTGACTGGCTTCGCCAACCTTGGAGACGCGTCACAATCAGCCAGTGAATGGGAGGCGGCAGAAGTTGTTGCACGAGAAATCCAACTTGGGATGTCGAGCCAGGAACTCCAAGCAATTAGCGATGCAGTGCGTAGAGAAGAGCAACAGCGGCGAGGTGAAGAAGGAGTGGCTAGCCAGCAGGATGAAGAGGCCCGAAAATTGGGCGGCGGATAGGCCATCGCTTTTACGGGGCCCGCACATTCCACCAATTTCACTTTTTCGGCCAGGACCAAAGCGTCGGCTTTGGCTCCGAGAGTTTCATAATAGTTTTTTAATATCACCCTCAATAATTCCCTCCGGCCGTATCGATGCCAATACCTTGAGTTTCAAATCGTTGGGCGACAAAATAGTTTGTGATGTGACAGAGTCTTTGGATCATCCAGTGTATGCTGGAATATTATGCAGAGAGAGCGACGTGTTTGAGATTTAGAGTGCGTAGATCGGTGCTAGGGCGCCTCCGCTAAGAGCTCACACGGTCCCGGCGGGTGCTGGGATTGACAGACGTCCTCGAAATGGCAAACTGTCTGGAACTTACCGATCCGCTAAAAAAACGAGCGCCTGCGCCTTCGTTCCTCGGTGCAAAAAAGGAGTTAAAAATGCCAACTAAGACTGTGTTTCCGAGTGTGACATTGAGCCTCGCCCTCATGGTGAGTGGCCCCGCTCGTTCGCTTCCCTTCTCTCCGTCTTCTAACGCCGGGCCTAGGGAAGTAGCGACATCCACTGAAGACATCACGACTCTGACCTCCAAAAAAATCATCGAGGGGGACCTCGCCGTCACGTGTGAAATGGCCAAGGCGATTCGACAGCTAGCCCAAAAGGCGCCATTTCAGAAAGACAAGGCTCAGCTGACTCAGCGGTGGGTCAGTTTGCAAGAGGCCGCACTGCTCTCTCCCGAAATGAAGCGAACCCTGCACTCCACGGGAACTGTCGAGCCACAAGAGCGTTACAAGCTTTGGACCGCCTCTGCAAAAGCCCTAGGCTTTGACTGGAGCTGCGCTGACCTTCAGAAAGTTCTTTGATGAGGCTGGCCCGCAACTTTGACGTCGGAGTGCGGCCATAGGCCCAAAAATTTGATATCGCAAGCACAGGAGGGGGCATTGTCTACCAATCCATTTCTAGAACAAGATG
>CALCCV010000238.1 GCA_937900305.1 uncultured Pseudobdellovibrionaceae bacterium
TTATCGAAGTTGCGAGAGAGCTGAAGATAGCGAAAAGCTATCTTTCGATGATCGAAAACGGAATTAAACCTGTTTCAGTTGAGCTTCGAAATCGCCTTCTAAAGCAGTACGGCTACAGTCCGGCAAGTTTTAAAAACTTCAGAACGGAAGATAAGAGAGCTGGGAATATCCCCACGCGAAGTAAATTGGATTTACTGCTCAGACGGATCAATGAAGAGCAAGTCGAGGACGTCTTTCGCTTTGTTCTCCAAAAAGTTTCAACTGCAAATGAATCGACCGGAGTTGGAACATGAAGGAAATCATCGACGCTGTAGTCGTTTTAGGAATGCTGTTTGGAGGAACTGTCATTCTCAAGAATATTCATTCGGAAGTGAGAAAAGCCACTCTCGAAAAGGCATCGCAAGGCTTGCCGCCGCTGACAGGTTTTACGAATCAACTGAAAGAGCGAAAAAAACTTCAACCAAAGGGAGGATCGAACTCAGAAAGATAAGAATGTGCATAATTTGGATATCCAAAAGTAGGTTGAATGCATCGATATTAATCTAATTTTTAAAGGAGAACCTAGTATCTCAAATTCAAATTCTGTAGGGCAAAAACGAGTAGCCCTTTACGCCCGAACTAGCACTCTGGATCAAGCGACCGGCCTCGAGTCGCAGGTCAGAGTGCTCCGTCAATACTGTGAGCAAAACGATATCCCGACCTTTGAGCTCTTCACCGATGGAGGCATCAGCGGTACCAAAGCGAGTCGCCCTGCCCTTGATCAAATGATGGCCGCCGTTGAGCGCGGTGAAATTTCATCAGTTGTGGTTCATTCGTTTTCACGCTTTGCCAGGAGTACTACTCATCTCTTGAGCGCTCTGACAAAGTTCAAAGAACGAGGCGTTCACTTTGTGAGTATTTCGGAGAGAATCGACACCAATTCTGCGGTTGGAATTGCAATTTTCAGCATACTTGCAGCGATTGCACAATTGGAGCGGGATCTCATTGCGAGCCGAGTAAAGATCGGTCTTGAGAATGCCCGATCGAAAGAAGTTATGGATGACCGGCTCCCCGCATATAGCTCGAGGGCTGGGTACCTCATAAGGTCGTATTTGCGAAAATACCAAACCTTAAAAGGAGCCAATCATCATGAAGAATATACTTTTTGTAGGTCTCGATGTCGACACTAAAAACTTTCATGCTGCTATTGTAAGTCAGCAAAACGGCGAATTGTTCGCGTTTAAAATCAAGAACGACGTCCCTGCATTGATTAAAAAGTTGAAGACCTATTCTAAGGGAGCTGAGGTGCGAGTATGCTATGAAGCCTCTTATATTGGATTCAGTCTTTGTCGCACTTTGAAGGCGAACAATATTCACTGTGATGTGATTGCACCTTCTGCAATCCCTCGGAAAACTGGGGAGCGCGTAAAGACAGATCGAATCGACGCAGAGAAATTGGCCACATACTACATGCAGAACATGTTAACACCAGTTTATGTGCCCAATGTAGAAGTTGAAGCTGATCGTGATTTGATTCGTTCACGTCACTTTCTACAACTTCAAATTAAAGATCTCAAATTCCACATTGCCCACTTCTGCCGTAGGATTGATCTTAACTATAAAGAATGTACTGGTTCAAAGCAGTATTGGACTGGCGAACACCTGAAGTGGATCAAAATGAAGGCTGGAGCTCTCGAAGTAGAATCACAGAGCTCAACTCTAACACTTTTATTGAAACAACTTTCACAATTTCAAGACATGATCTCTGACTTTGACAATGAGCTTGAAAAAATCGCAAACAAAGAAAGGTACCGGAAACAAGTTGCAGCTCTGGGGGCCTTTCGTGGGATAGCAAGAACTTTTGCACTTCAGTTCATCACTGAAATTGGTGACATCAATCGCTTCAATCACCCAAGGCAACTTACCTCTTATGCCGGAATGGATATTGTAGAGTATAGTTCAGGAGGTCGGCAAAATAGGTTCTCGATTACAAAGACTGGCAATGCATTTATAAGAACTGCCGCTGTAGAGGCCTGTCAGAGGGTCGACAAAACGCCCAAAGAGACGAAGCATTTGAAGAAGCGGCGAGAGGAACTTGGCTCCAGCAAAGATCATATTGAAATTGCAGATCGATGTATGCGAAGGCTCTACAAGCGAAGTATAAGGCTGAAGAGTCGGGGCAAGCATACAAACAAAGTCAAAGTAGCGTGTGCAAGAGAGCTTCTGAGTTTTGTGTGGGAAGCGCTTCGAGCTGCAGCATGATTTAGATTGTAACTAAAGATTTTGAGAGAGCGAGCGCGATTAATGCAGAATATCCGGTAGCTCACGAAGTTTTCCGTCCGTGGAGTGGAGAACGGTCTTAGGACTGCTCTCAGGTGCTCGAGCGAAAGGGAGTGAAAGGCCGGTTCGGACTAAGCTTAATGCGTTAACCAGCACGCGAATACGAGGTTGAAAGTTCACGGTATAACTCGTTAGCTCGTCTCTCTTATTGTTTATTTAACGACTCAAAGGGAATCGAAACGAATGAAATAATAGTATCCAGTTGACAAGCCGGTCATCCATACGAGGGAAGCTCATCGGCAGAAAGAAGATGCGTGATTCAGATCTCATCCGCAAACTTTTGAGAGCGGGAATGAGTTATAGACAGGTATCGGTCGTTGCCCGATGCAGCCATGGCTCAGTGAGTGCCGAGCGAGCCTCAATGAAACGCGAAGAGATAGAGCTGAAAAGAAAGGTTGAGGAACAAGCCGAAACCGAAAGGCAGATGCAGGAATCGGGAGTCTTTTTCCCTGAAATTCCAAAGGCAGAGTCAGTTTAGCCGTTTAGCTCCATAAGATAGAAGCAAAGTGAATTTCCACCTAGCGGAAACTGTCCGCTTTTTTTTCGTCTGGATGGTCCAAAACCCTCGGTTCTGTTCACAGGTGACAAGGTTTTCAGAGCTTAAATGACTTCGGGTTGGAAGCTCTGAAATCGTCTGGGGAACAGGATTTGGACATAAGAGCGAGCATCATGGAAGTGTTATTGTTCAGTCCTTGGGGCCAAGAAATTCGAAGAAGAAAAACATCTTTGGTCCTGTCTTAGGGCCTTTATGAAAGAATGCGAAATCATCGCTCAAACCGAGTAACCTCCGTCGATCATAAGCATTGAAGATAAGAAGTTCCCCTAGCTTCGGCTGGTAAATTGCAGATTCCGTTGGAATTCCATGAGTCGTGACTATTGCGGACAAGAGCTGTTGATAGCGGCGTCCAGTATATCCAATGTCTTCATGAACTTCCGAACCACCATGAGTTGTCTGATTCGATTCGTTCATCTGTCGAACCATCACCCTAGATAAACGTAACTCATTGTTCCTAAGGCCGTGATGATTTCGAATAACCAATCTTTTGATATCAGAGGCAAAATTTAAAATCGCGGCGGTGTGCCTGATGCCAAGTTTTTCTCTTAGAACGTTTTGTGCGTCACCAATGGGAAGAATATGGCGAAGCGATCTTTGATCGTGGAAGGAACCGATTCCTCGGTCAACATCGAGCCAATCTTCCGGCCAATAAAATGCAATTTCATTGTAGTAACTTTGACGATTGGGATGGAAGCTGACTGTATCCATGTCTTGATAAAGCAGATGACCCAACTCAAAAACGACCGAAGCGGGCAATGCTAAAGACGCGAAGCCTTTACGGTTAACAAGGTCAATTGCATCTCTTATTTGCGCGTCGCCGAGTTCAAGTTGTTTGTTCAACAATTCCATTTTTCAATTGCATCATTCTTAGGTTTCACGTTCAACAAAGGAATCCCTGTGGCTTGCGGCGACGCCATAATTGATTTGGCTTCGAGCCCGGCTAAATCGGCTTCGCTGCTACCAAAGCCAGCGCTAATTATTCGGCCCGCTTCAAAAACCACCCATTTATTCACGTAGGCGCGAACTCAGCGACTTCACGTACAAATCAAATTTCGGGTTAAATCTGAGGAGCTCAGCGCAAAAAGGCTTAGCTCCTGCCAAGGATCGAAGTGTTTTTAGTCAACACTGATTACGTCGATCTTAAGTAATTGATTGCCATCCGCGTAGCTTATCCAGAAAGCTGCAGCCTTTTTCTCAGAAATTTTCATCAGGGTCTGATAGGCCCCTAGGTACGCAATTCCGCTAATGCGAGTCTCCTCAAGGATTCGCAAAGATTTCTTTTCCAAAGTCTCTGAGGTAAACTCGAGCAAGCTAGTAATTACTGAAGAATTGGAGTCATTTTTTCTCATTTCAGCAATTAGAGCGACAATTTTTCCATTCACGAAATCAAGTGAAGCCATAGTGCCACTTGTGGAAACCTCTTTCACCATCCAAGAGGCTCCTTTATTCTTGCTTTCTGCTAGGTAGACCTGCCCAAATTCGTGAGTTTCTTGAATGGTAATTGCAATTGCATTAGTGGTGGCATTTTCGGTGATTTGAATTACTGGCACCTGAATCGATGATTCAGTCACTAGTTTGATTTCTTTGCATCCGTCCCTCTGCGTAAAAAGGCAAGCATAAGCGCCGCCACCACCATATTCAGAAAATGCAACCAAATACCCATCAGACGTGGGTAGAACTGAAGTCCCCTGGAATCCCGTAGCAAATTCAGAATCTTGAAGTTCTGGAGGACTAGCCATATTTTGCGGCGCCGACCATGATTCTCCATCATCTGTAGAGGTCGTGTATTCAATAGCTCCTTTGACTTTCAGAGAACCACTTGAGGAATCCAGGATGATGTCTGTAAATCCAAGGAGTAAACTTCCATCCTTATTGGCGGCCAATACGGGTTTGTCGGGAATCCCATTGTGACGTTTTACGATTGTTTTAAATGGTGTCCAAGTTGTGCCATTATCTACAGACTTACTGTACTCAAGAATACCCTTGGAATAGTCCCTCATAACCGACATACACACGACGTGAAGAGTACCATTGGAAGAAATGGCTGTAGTTGGATTCGCGCTAAATTCAAAACCGCTATTTCTGTGAACGATTCTTTCAGAAATTTTTTTGGAACTAAAGTCAAACGTGGCAAACACACATTTTTTTGGACTCTCATACACCGTAGATTCTTTTTCTGTAATACCGATCAGAGCAGTCTCACCCTTGACAGATGCGGCAACTTCCACTTGGCGCCAGCTTGCAAAGGAAAAATTGGGTGTAAACTGAGTCGACAGAATGACCAAAAGGAGCCATATGTATGATCTATTTGAACGTAATGCGGTCTGATTTTCCATAAGAGGAAGGTAAGCAATATTAGGACCAGCGCTGGAGCTCAAATTAGTCTGCATGGGCTAAAGCCAAATCCTTGACACCAGGCCGGCGGCCATAAATGAGCTAAGTTTTAATTAGCTGGTTGAGTTTGGGGCTGGGTCAAAAGACGCACCTTTTTGGACCCGCCGGGCTAAAACGGCAATCTGGGGGTTTTGAACCGAGAAATGCTACCGTCCCTCGAGCCGCCAGATGCCCGCCAGAATCATTTAAGTTCACCTTTTAGCCAGCGCCAAGGGTCGCTTCAAAATTCAGCCCTCAGGCGCACAGAGGTTAAGCCATAGGGATTATCTTGATGATCGTAGAGGTCATTCTTGGATCTTGACTACGGGCTTAAAAACACTAGCATTAAATCTAGGAGGTTCAATGAGATCAGTTTTGATATTGGCGGCATTGCTAGGTGGAGCTATTCCTGCATTTGCTAAGGAAGGTTCCCCGGCTTCACGTAGGCCAAGTTCGGATGAAACCAAATGTGTTACTAGTCTAGAGGGAACGGCACGAACTGTTTCGATTGCAACAGGGATGTCTCGAACGGAAGCAATTGGAACTGCTAACCTATCCGAGGTAAATGGAAAAGCGGTTGTGGTTTACATTGGCGCCCATGCCTCATTCGATCGTTACGAATTCGCCGTCTCTAATTTTGCAACTTGTACAATTAGTGGCTTTTCAATGTCCAAAGCCGAATAAATTTCCTTCGTTTCCGATTGATTTTTTGGACAGATTAGTTCCGATGCGTCGACGCAGAGGTCACTTTTGATTGTTCACGAAGGGCGGCAATCCACACCTGCTCTTCGACCAAGGGAAGATCGAAAGCGCACTAAGCGCGGCCTTTTATCCTGGGCTTTATCCGTTCGTGCATGACGGGGTTCCAGGGATCGCAGGTGCAATGACTTTCTATCTTACACAAGCGCATGCTTTCCAAGATGGAAATAAAAGAACCGCTGCCATCACCGGGGTCTCTTTCATGACTTTGAACGGATGGGACATTCAATATGCAATTGATGAACAAACGGATCGCAACGATTTTGCCGATCTGATTTTAAAGTGTGCTTCCAGCCAAGCATCAAAAGAAGAAGTCATTGCCTGGTTTGAAAACCATAAAGTAAAAATCGAAAGTTAATTTCAGGGGAACGCTTCAAATCGGACAGACGCTACATGTGGGCGATAGGTTTCGCCCTTTTCGCAACGCTAGGGCCTGTTCCTTCTCCACCTCAATCTGCACGAGCAGATCAACGCTCCAACTTCCTTTGTAAACTTCGACCGGCCGTGCCCCTTGGAGAACGGCTTGCGGAATAACCGTGTTGTGTTGGTTAAAATAGTAATTCACCTTTCTTGCCAGATCCTCGATCGTGCGAATGCCTTGGTGATATAAGTAATTATTTTTTAGACCACGAAACAGAGCTTCGATCATCGAGTGCGTATTTCGGTTAAGGCGCCAGGGTATTCCGGTTCGATTGCGCCACCCCAT